>CALDNY010000195.1 GCA_937914685.1 uncultured Kordiimonadaceae bacterium | reverse complement strand
ATAATCACGGTAAGTAATATTCATTTCCAGTTTTTGACGCTCTGAAACTTCGTTGGTATAGCTTATGCTGTAACGTTGCCATGTGGTATTATAAAACCCAGTAACATTATCGCTACGATTTTCAATATATGCAGCAGCTCTAAGGTCCTGTTTCTTACTGATGTCATATGTCCAAGTTGCTTCAACAATATTATATTTATATTTTAAGTTAGACCCCGCAACAAGGCTAGAGTCCAATAAGCGACCCCGTCGATCATCAAATTTACGATCGCGGTATGTATAGCTGGCCGTGAATTCATTTTTAGATGTTGGCTTGAAAGTAATTTTTGCTCTGCTGCCCAACTGTCTAAAATCCAGATTAGAAGCACCAACAGCACTATAATCATGGTACTTACGGTCTCTACCGTTTGCAGAAATATCTAATCTGAATTTTTTGCTAAATCTAAATTCAATGCCCGCATCGACATCACCCCAACTTGCATCATAACGATCGCCCAATTGATTAGCCCCGATCTTACCAACAAGACCAGTAGAACGACTGATATATGTTTTGTCATAATCGGTAAAATTAACGCCCGTTCTATAACGAACATCTGTGCCCATTAAAGTACCACGTTTACGAAAATCAATTCCGCCCGACAAAGTCCGTCGATTAGCGTCTTTGGATTTTCCTTCATAAATGAGCTGGTCCCAATCTCCACTGACACCAAAACCAGAATCGAAGCGATGTCTTAACTTAATATCGCTTCCAATAAAAAGTGCGCTTTGTGGTAAAAAAGTATCGCTTAATAAATACGGATTATCATCATATCCTGAGGTTACGTTGGCTTCTAAGTCCGCAGCCATCGCAGTAGTTGACATTAATATATTAAATGCCAATAGTGATATCGTAAGATTTTTCATTTTACTTGTCCTGTTTATTTTACTTTTCCTGTTTATTTTATTTTATCTTCTCTTCATATTTAAGACTAAGAGCTGGTTGGTAATCCGGTGCCAAGGCTAAAATTCGGTCTATTTCAACATAATATTCTTTCATTTCCCCTAATTTTTGCAAAATATTTACGCGAAACATTCTTGCGTCAATTAATCCGCTGTCTATAGAGAGAATTTCATCAGTTTTAATAAGTGCATCTTCATATAAACTCAGGGAAATTTGGGTTTCTATAAGCATCAAGGCCACTTCGCTATCAGTATTATCTAATTCATACGCTTGGGAAAGCAGCTGGATCGCACTGATATTATCACCGAAAGAGGTGTATATTTGTGCCAATTGTATCATCGCTCTACTATAATGAGGATATGCCTCAAGCAGATTATCAAGGATAATGATCGCATTTTCCGCTTGATTTTGATCTAATAATTGATGGCTATATTCCAACGATATTCTTTTACTACTAGGCTCTAACAGATAGGCCTGCGAACTTTCTTTAAGGGCTTCTTTTAATTTGCCAATTTTAATTAAGGCCCTTGAATTGTCATAACGAAACATAGAGCTGTTTGGGCTCTCTTTACTAATTGAGTTAAATAGACCTGCGGCCTCATTATATTTTTCATGCTGGTATAAAGAGCGCCCATAAGCATATTGCATTAACAATTTATAATCTGAATCCTCGCTCGCACTGTTAATCATAGCTTCAACTTGAGAAAACTGGTTTCCTTCCAGAGCCGCCAGCACTAATAAATATTGATTGATAGATTTGTCTTCATTCTGTGTTTTAATCAATTTATCAGAAAGTGACTTTATCTCTTTGCGACTTCCACCGATGATCGCTTTTAAAAGAGTGGTTTGGCGTTTTTGCGCCCTAGATATGCCCTGCTTTTCTAATTTTTTCAAAACACGACGACTGCTCGATAGGCGTCCAGAGATTTGTAGATTCAAGGCCCGCTTAAACATTATAATAAAGCGGTCCTTGGCTAATGCATGAGCGCGTGAATAAATGGGAATCGCTTCTCGAAAACGCCCCATTGTGAATAAATAATTAGCCAAATCATAAAGCGGTGTGTCTTTTTGTGGGGCCAGCGCACTAGACTTCGTATAAGCCGCTATCACATCCATTGGTGTAGCACTCGGCGCACGGCGAGAGGCATTGGCAAGTTTACGCCACGCGCTACTATTACTGGGGCGATATTCAATGGAGCGTTTTAATACAGCAACGGCTTCTTCGGGACGCCCTAATGACATTAAGGCGTCTCCTTGAGCCGACAATGCCTTACCACGGCGTTCACCGCTGGTGATGCTCGCTGCGTAAGCCAAAACATCATTGGCTTGCTCGTAATACTTAAATTGGTTGAGCATCAGGCCATAATTAATGGTGTTGGCTTGATGTTCAGGAAAGGCACTATAATGAGCGGCATACGCCGTTAATGCTTCCTCGTCGCGTCCTATTCTCGATAGGGATAAACCAAAGGCAAACGCGCTTTCAGACTGGATAATCTGACTTTGGGATAATGTTTTAAAAATATCAACGGCTTCATTAAACTTAAGTTGACTAGTCATTTCTTTTCCTGCGTACGCCAGAAAAATAATTTGATCACTGGGGGTCAATTCAGTAAAATATTGGGATGCTTTTATCGCGGCGGCATCGAGTTTCTCATTGGTATTAGCGGCCATATACGAATCAAACGCCGTTTTGACATTTTGTGGAGTCGACACTAGTTGGTCAATATCTTCCACATCATCTCGTTCTTGATCAATGATGATTTGCACAGGGGGGCGGTGTTGATTTGTCAACGTTATTTCCTGCCATATCACGAAACCACAAAGGGCGACTGCCGCAAACATAAGAAAAGGGGCTGGTATGACATCTGGAGCATCAACCTTTTTGATTAGCTTATGCCAAATCATTGATCAATCCCTTCTCACGGACATTTTGAATTTCTAGTCCAGGACGACCATTCACCTCTAAGACGAGAGGGCCTCTTACATGATCAATACAAATATCTACACCTAGGTAGCCCAGTGGCATCGCATCAAAACAACGGGATGATATTTCTTTAATCTCCTGCCAATATGGAACTTGGAAATCGATCAATTCAGCGCCCGTATCGGGATGGGTGGTTATGGATTTTCCTTTTAACCTTGCGCTGGTAACTTTTCCACTATCCATATCAATATTCAAACCAATAGCCCCTTGATGAAGATTAGCTTTACCGTCGGATTTAGTGGTTGGAAGGCGTAGCATGGAGCTGACAAGTTTGCCTTCATGAATGATGATGCGTATATCGGCGAGCCCTAAATTAGCCAGCTCATTGATACTATCATATTGAATAACAAGAGGTTCAATATAAGCTTGATCGATATTTCCAGATTGGGAGTATGCACCGGTTAAAATTTCGATCGTATGAAGGCGTAAATCGTCAAGGGTTTTCCTTTTCCCTCCTGCTGTAATAAAATCATTTCCATCGCGGCCAGTAAGGACGATAATACCCTTACCTCTTGATCCTCTATTGGGCTTAATAACGCACGTTTCCATACGCTTTAAAGCTTGCATAAAGTCCTCTATTTTACTTTGATCTTCACATTTGATAACTGTTTCTGTTACAGGGATCCGCAATACTGATAAGGCTTCTTTTGTCCGCATTTTATCAATGGCAAGCTCAAGGAGTTTTTTACTGTTTTTGAGATTTACAAAGTTAATATTTCTCTGATTGATACCCAGTGTTTCACCTTGACCCACAATTTTTCTAAAGCGGAAATATTCAACAACTCTTATCCCCGGCCAACGACCGATAAAAATAATCAATGCAAGAACGATGAATAAAAGTTCTGGTAAAATGGCAAAGACACTTTGCAAATAAAGCGATGTAAGGCTTAAGTAACACAGAATGATTGACCCCAATGATCCTGATGTACTGATTAACATTTCCATCCAATCATTTTCAACGGCCATGTCATGGATACGTTCCGCTAGGAAAGAAATAATCACCATTGGGAACAACGAAAGCATACCCAATTGCAAAGGATTGCGCACATCACTGACGATAATGAAACCAATGATCACCATGGTAAGTACTGTTATAATCGCCGCTAGTCGCGGGACTTTAAGAAGTTTTAATTTCTCCAGATACAAATGGCTGAGAAAAGCAAAAAATAAAACCCCTATAAACATAGCAATCCCCATAAACAGACCGGTATATACGCAGGCGGAGGCAATAAGCATCGGCACAAAAACGGCCAATGTTCTAAAGCCAACAATATTTCTGATGAATACAACAATCAGCGTACATAAAGGAAAGAGCAAAAATATACGAGCCGTATTTTCTGTCATTCCTGACAATGTTAATGCTTTTACAATATTCATATTGCTGGTCGATTGTTGATCTTCCTCTCCATGTTGGATCAATAAAGAGGGCAGGCGTTCACTATGACTTGAAAAATAATAATCAAAATTAATGTCACTTGTATGTGAAAAAAGCACTTTGTCTTTGAGATAAAGCTGAACATAATAATCTGGTATATTAGCGAAATAACCGTTGGTCGGATCAAACGGAACCCAGTGGTTTTGAATATAGACTTCTACCCACTGATGAGAGGTCTTTTTTCTTTCTCCATTTAAAATAACGCCGCCAACAAGCCGGGCCGGAATACCAACATGCCTTGCTAGTGCAACAAATAATCGTCCCTTACCATTACAACTTGCTTGTTTTAAACGTAATGCTGTAAGGGCATCCGTAAAACCTTTAAAAGGAGCGCCTTCGATTTCATTGTAAGTATAATCATAAATCGAGCGTAAAACGGGCATCACAAAATTACTGTCGGACGGGCGAATAGATTGCCAAAGAGCTTCAATTTCTGGATGATTGATCGGCATTGCATCCGTAGAAGTGAGGAATTCCATAATTTATTCGGGATAGTTTTCTTCTATGACTAAATTGTTGTCGATCTTATATTCTACGGCGGCAATCGACAAAAGGGCATTATAATTAATATGTTTGGTGCCAGTACCTGTCCAAACCACCTGCCTATTAAGATCAGTTTCCAGCGTTGAAGTGGTTAGATTCCCAGAATTAATAGATTCTTGAATGATTTCCTGCCTGTTATTATCTTGAGGAAGAAATGTTCTGACGGTCACTCCGTCATTTCCTGGTTCAAAAAATATATCTACTTCAAATTTATGGACTTTTTCTGTTTCTATACGTGATAATGAATTTGGTTGATAGACCACATGAAAGGCTATCATTATCAATGTTAGAATAGTCATTCCAACAACGGGATCTTTAAGTATCTTATTAATCATAGATAATTTCCAAAAAATATCTCTTACTTCATTACAAGAATTGAGAGATTTAATGCCTAACTTTTAAAACGACTAAAAAAATTAACTAACGGCCCCATTGCCAATAAAAAGGCGTGATACATCGAATCCACACATGATTATATTACTGATATATATCAAAAGTGGCTTAAAAATGGCTTAATGAAGGTGATAATTTTACCTTTAAATATTTCATCATGATCAAAAAATACAATCGCAAATAAAAAAGACGCATCAAATATGCGCCTTAATATGTTGGATTAAAATAGCTTCAACAGCCTAAATACTGATGCAAGTGTCTTATAAATAAGGCCTTAACATAGCAAGATCATGGCCGCAATTGGCACAGCGTGTTAGAATTTCATCTGCTGATATTTTGTCTTTATGAGCAAGAGCCCAAAGAATAGCCGCACGCTTACCGCTACCACAATGAACCAATAATGGGCCCTCACTATTTTGCATCAATTCAACAAATGAAACAACTTGATCAGGACTGGGGCCAGATAGTGCAATTGGTAAATGATGGTATTTTAGGTTATTATCTTCGGCCACATCCGCCGCATCTTCCGCATCTAAATAACCTGGCTTTTCTGCGTCAGGCCGTAAATTAACAATGGTTTTAATACCTTGCGATGATGCTTGGTTAATATGAGAAGGGCTGATTTGACCATATATAAAAAAATTATCGGCGAGTTTAGTAAAGGCAGACATAAACAGATATCCCTGAATTAAAATT
>CALDNY010000194.1 GCA_937914685.1 uncultured Kordiimonadaceae bacterium | reverse complement strand
TTCCATCATCGCGGCCATATTGACTATTGTCGGATATTCACTTAATGACACGGTGGTGGTCTATGACCGTATTCGTGAGAATTTAAGCAAATATCGTAAAAAAGAATTACCAGATTTATTTAACCATAGCTTGAATGAAACCTTAACCCGTACGGTTATGACCTCCTTGACAACTTTGATTGCACTGAGCTCTTTATTCTTTTTCGGTGGTGAGGTCGTGCATGGATTTACGGCGGCGATGATTTGGGGTATTTTTGTCGGTACATATTCATCTATCTTTATTGCGACCCCTGTTCTGATGTGGTTTGGTCTGCGCCGTGAAGTGCCAGAAGAAGGCAAAGAAGGCCAAGAAGTTCTGCCGCCGCAATATCATAGCTAATGTAGGTTAGCCCATGGAATTTACTGAAATTAAATCAAGCAGTGAAGCCTTTATTGCAGGATATGGCGATGGTGGCTTTCGTATGGGTGAGCAACGCGTCAAAGGATCAATGCTGATCACGCCAATGGGATATTACCCTTGGCCCGTAAACGAAGTTTCAGAAATTACTATTGAGGCCTTACAACCGATCTTGGACTGTGCGGTTGATGTGGAGCTATTGATGATCGGTACGGGAATAAGCATGGCCTTTATCTCTAAGGATATTAGGCATGCCTTTGCCCAAAAGGACATTGCCATAGAAGCAATGGATACTGGTGCTGCGGCACGTACCTATAATGTGTTACTGCAAGAAGGCCGAAAAGTAACAGCGGCACTGATTGCGATTAAATAAACAATAAAAAAAGGCCGAAGAATTTATCTTCGGCCTTAATTTTATTCTCTCTTAAAATTGCTTACATAATCGGGTTTTGAACCGAGATCATGCTCGCGAGCATTGGAATGGAAAGCATTGTGTTTAATCTTGAGAACAGCATTGCTTTTCTTCCTGCTGCGGGTTTTGCGCTGGCCTCGGCCTCAACAATTCCTAAAGCAATTTTTTGGTTAGGCCAAATGATAAACCAAACATTATAGGCCATGATGATTCCCAACCACATACCGATGCCGATATTTGGCTCTTTCAATGTGAGTGCTTCAACAATATAACCGTTCATCAGAGCAAGCAGAAGGCCGAATAATACGGTAAATGCTGCGCCCCAACGGAACCAGAAAAGAGCTTCTGGTGCGATTACTTTACTGATGGCAGGCTTTTGCTCATCAGGAATTTTGCCCATGCTTGGTATTTGTACAAAATTAAAGTACCAAAGTAGGCCAATCCACATAACGCCACTAATAACGTGAAGATAACGGATTAAAAACAGTCCAAATTCGTGTGTCATTTATCTATTCCTCTTCACATTTTATTGATTAAGTCAGAGGCGGCTTGTTCTGGCGCGCTGACTTGATTGTTATAAATTGCTTCTGTAGCAAAAACCATAATCACGGTAAGCAAAATTCCCGAAATAATGGTAAGTTTTAACGATTCTAATATTTTTCCCATTTATCTACCCTTTCAGTTAATTAAAAAGTTTAAAGTTCCTTATTATCGCAGTTTAAACCTGTACGTTACTTTAGAACGGCTCAAACTTAACAGTAAATTAACCATGGGTCAAAAAGACTCTTGTATCTTTTTTTATTTTCAGTCATTTAAAGGCTATGTCAGAATTTGAAACATATTGCGCCCGCCAAGTAAAAAACTATGATTATGATCGGTTTTTAATCACTCTCTTTGCCCCAAGCCAGGCGCGAGAACACCTGTTTAGTCTTTATGCCTTTAATTATGAAGTTGCCAAAATAAGACAATCGGTAAGTGAACCTATGCTTGGTGAAATAAGACTTCAATGGTGGCGAGAAGCGATAGAGGGCATTTATGATGGAAAACCACGCCAGCATGAAGTGGTTCTGGCCTTAGACAAAGCCATTGATCAATGCAATCTTCCTAAAGATTTGTTTTTAAAAATAATTGATGGGCGTTGCGCGGATATTTATGATGAAAATCCCAAAACACTTGAGCAGTTTGAACAATATCTTGGCACAACAGCAGGTAATTTAATGGATCTTGGTGCCAAAATTTTGGGACAAGATGATCAACATATTCTCTCCTTAGCCTATGATATGGGGCTTGTCTGGGGCTTGATTGGCACTATTCGCGCCATCAGATATCATGTTTCTTTGAATAAATTGTCACTTCCACAAGATTTAATGGATCAGTATGGTGTCACTAAAAGGGATGTTTTTTCACTGAAAGAAGATGAAAATATTAAGAACCTGATTAAGACATTGTGTGATGCCGCAGATCAACATCTTAAGCAAATCGCCGCTGATAAAAAATATTTAAACAAAGATGTCAGATCATTGTTTCTTTTATCATCCCTTAGTCGTAGCTATTTAAAGAGCCTCAAAAAAACAGATTACAACCCATATATAATTAACGAAAAGGCCGGTATTTTCGCCCGGCAAAGCCGTTTATTTTTCAGCGCTTTGTTGGGATTGCTCTAACCACATTTCCAATGCTTCTATGGCGCGTTTGGCTTTAAGAGGTTTTCGGTCTTTACGTTTGATTTTTTTGCCGTCTATTTTTTTAAATTCGAGAGGCGGAAAAATACCAAAATTGACATTCATAGGTTGGAAGCTTTTGGCGGTTCCAGCTCCCTCTATATGGCCACCGGTAATATGATTGATCAAAGCACCAAAGGCGGTGACCATGGGCGGGGGAGTTATATCATAGCCTAAATATTCGGCGGCTAAAAACCGCCCAGCAAGAAGCCCCATAGCCCCACTTTCCACATATCCTTCTACCCCAGTAATCTGTCCGGCAAAGCGCAGGCGGGGCATTGATTTTAACCTTAATTGATGATCCAATAATTTTGGACTATTGATAAAAGTATTACGGTGAAGGCCGCCAAGGCGCGCAAATTCCGCATTTTCCAGTCCGGGAATTTTTCTGAAAATCTCTTGTTGATGCTTATATTTAAGTTTGGTTTGAAAACCGACCATATTATAAATAGTGCCAAGTCGATTATCTTGGCGAAGTTGAACCACGGCATATGGTTTTTCATCGCTATGTGGATTATCAAGCCCCACTGGCTTCATGGGGCCAAAAGATAATGTTTCAACGCCGCGACTAGCCATAACTTCTATGGGCATACATCCTTCGAAAAAAGGGATATCTTGTTCCCACTGTTTATAATCTGATTTTTCACCGTCTGTGATGTCGTCTATGAATTGGTAATATTGCTGCTTGCTCATGGGGCAATTGATATAATCGGCGCTAGCATCATCACCCGGTTTTGCCCCTTTATTATAACGCGACTGGTACCATGCCTTGTTAAAATCAATGGTGTCTTTATAAATAATCGGGGCGATGGCATCAAAAAAGGCTAATTCATCAACACCAGTAATTTCAAGAACCGCTTTTGCCAATGCCTCAGAGGTTAGGGGGCCGGTTGCGATAATCACATTACCCCATTCTTGTGGTGGAATGGTGTCCACTTCGCCGCGTTGTAAAGTAAATAACGGGTGAGCGGTTAATTTGTCTTGGACATATTTGCTAAAATCCGTGCGGTCAACGGCAAGGGCACTTCCGGCAGGGACTTTGCAATGTTCCGCCGCTTCCATTAACAGCGAATTTAAGCGGCGCATTTCTTCATGGAGGAGGCCAACGGCATTATTTTGCATATCATCAGAACGAAAGCTATTAGAGCAAACCATTTCAGCCAACCCGTCGGTCTGATGAGCATCGGTGGATTTTATTCCGCGCATTTCATGGATTATAACAGGGATGTTCGCCTGCAAAAGTTGCCAAGCCGCTTCACATCCAGCCATGCCGCCGCCGATGATATGTACAGGAGTGTTATTCATCAATGATACTCAAATTAATTTTCATGCTGATAGCATTTTTTTAAGCATTGGCAAAGAAAAACTAACCATAAAAGACAACACCTGCTTTTGGGCAAAAGCAGGTGTCATCAGAATGGAGTAAGTTATAAGTATTATGGTATTACAGTATGTTTGGGCATCTGTAATATTTTAATACTAGAGAATTATAGTTAACAAAAGGTTAACAATAGAAATAATTTTATAATAATTTTCTCAAATATTGCCCTGTATGGCTGTTTTCAACGGTTGCGACGATCTCTGGAGTGCCCTCAGCAATGATAAATCCGCCACCATTACCACCCTCGGGGCCAATATCAATGATCCAGTCGGCGGTTTTTATCACATCTAGGTTATGTTCAATGATAATTACCGTATTGCCCATATCGACCAGTGCTTGAATCACTTCGAGCAGTTTTTTTATATCTTCAAAATGAAGTCCAGTGGTCGGTTCATCCAATATATAAAGGGTACGACCCGTTGATCGTTTAGAGAGTTCTTTGGACAGTTTAACTCTTTGTGCTTCGCCGCCAGAAAGTGTTGTCGCGGCTTGGCCAATTTTAATATAATCAAGGCCTACTTTTTGCATCATTTTAATTTTATCACGCACGCTTGGAATAGCGGCAAAAAATTCAACCCCTTCTTCTACGGTCATATCCAATATATCGGAGACTGATTTTCCTTTAAATTTAATCTCTAATGTTTCACGATTATAACGATGGCCCTGACAAATATCGCATTTGACATAAACATCGGGTAGAAAATGCATTTCTATTTTAATAACGCCGTCCCCTTGGCAAGCTTCACAGCGTCCCCCTTTGACGTTAAAGGAAAACCGTCCTGCTTTATAACCGCGTGCTTTTGCTTCGGGTAGTCCTGCAAACCATTCGCGAATTGGTGTAAAGGCACCGGTATATGTGGCAGGGTTAGAGCGCGGGGTACGGCCAATCGGAGATTGGTCAATTTCAACTATTTTATCAATGAATTCTAAGCCTGTAATGTCCTGATGTTTGCCAGGGATAACTCGTTTGCGATTTAATTTTCTCGCGACTGCCTTATAAAGCGTGTCAATGGTTAGGGTCGATTTGCCGCTGCCTGATACACCAGTGATACATGTCATGACGCCAAGGGGGAATTTGGCTGTGATATTTTGCAAATTATTTTCACATGCCCCTTTAATGATAATTTCTTTACGGTTCTTGCCAGCATAATGGCCGCGTCGTCGTTCTGATGGTATCGGGATTATGCGTTTTTTGCTTAAATATTGCCCCGTTAAGCTGTTTTTGTTTTTCATGATAGCCTTAGCCGTGCCTTGGGCGACGATTTCGCCGCCATGAATACCCGCACCGGGGCCCATATCAATCACATGGTCGGCAGCCATGATCGCTTCTTCGTCATGTTCGACCACAATGACGCTATTGCCCATATCACGCAAATTACGTAAGGTTTTAAGCAAGCGTTCATTGTCCCGTTGATGAAGGCCAATTGAGGGTTCATCTAATACATAAAGCACCCCCGTGAGGCCAGAGCCAATTTGACTGGCAAGGCGGATACGCTGGCTTTCACCGCCAGATAAAGTGCCTGATTTGCGCGATAGGCTTAAATATTCAAGGCCAACATTATTTAAAAACCCTAACCGTTCGCATATTTCTTTAAGCACGCGTTGGGCGATTTCATTTTCTTTGTCACTGAGCTTTGCGGATAGGCCATTAAACCAATCTAATGTTTTGCGCACTGACAATTGGGTGATTTCGCTAATATTTTTACCATCGATTTTAATAACGAGAGCCTCTTGCTTTAGACGGTGACCTGCACAGTCCTCGCAGGTTGTGGCACTTTGATATTTGGCTAAATCCTCGCGGATCATATTACTATCGGTTTCGCGCCACCGTCTTTTAATATTGCCGATCACCCCTTCAAAGGGTTTTTTAACCAGATAATTTTTAATATTATCGCTGTTATAACTGATTTCAATTTTTTCTTCACCACTGCCAAAGAGCAATATATCTTGGATTTTTTTTGATATATTTTGCCACTTTTTATTTGTTTTAAAACCGTAATGTTTGGCGATGCTTTGCAATGTTTGTGCGTAATAAGGGGAGTTTGATTTGCCCCAAGGGGCCAAGGCTCCCTCATCAAGAGAAAGTTTTTTATCGGGCACTACAAGATCAGGATCAAAATATAGTTTTTGACCAAGGCCATCGCAAGTAGGGCAGGCGCCAAAGGGGTTATTAAAGGAAAAAAGCCGAGGTTCAATTTCTTCAATGGTAAAGCCCGATACGGGACAGGCGAATTTAGAAGATAATAGTGTGCGCTCACCATCATTTTCTTGATCTTTGTTAGAAATCTCAATAATCGCAAGGCCGTCAGAAAGTTCCAGTGCGGTCTCGATACTATCGGCAAGACGAACTTGTAGGTCAGGACGCACCACAAGGCGGTCTACCACCACTTCTATGTCATGTTTTATTTTTTTATTAAGCTCAGGGACTTCCTCGATTTCATAAAATTCACCGTCCACTTTTACCCGGCCAAATCCGGCTTTTAAAAGGTCGGCGAATTCCTTTCGATATTCCCCCTTACGGCCACGGACAATGGGGGCGAGCAGATATAGCCGCGTTGCTTCGGGCATCTCCATGACTTTGTCAACCATTTGGCTAACGGTCTGACTGGTAATGGGAAGTCCTGTTGTCGGCGAATATGGAATGCCAATGCGGGCAAAAAGAAGTCGCATATAATCATAAACTTCGGTCACAGTGCCCACAGTGGAGCGGGGGTTTTTTGATGTGGTTTTTTGTTCGATCGAAATGGCGGGTGATAGCCCTTCGATATGATCA
>CALDNY010000193.1 GCA_937914685.1 uncultured Kordiimonadaceae bacterium | reverse complement strand
TTAGAGCCTCTGCTGTGGCAAATTCGCGAAAGCGTTGATATTCAAATCCATCTGTACCAAGTTGCTCCCCCGTTACCACGCCTGCAATTCCTTCTAAATCTACCGATATATAGATTTTAAGGTCTTTGGCGATCGCCGTGGAAGATGCCATAGCAAAAATTACGGCATATAATAAAATACTAATTTTCTTCATTTTATTCCCCTTTTAAAAAAACAAATCTCCTTATCAGATTTTTGGCTGAATAAGGAGATTTGCATAAATTTAATGAATATGACTTATTTATTTAGTCCGGCAGCAACCGCATCTACTTTTCTCCAAACATTGAGAATATTGCCGCTCCAGATTTTACCAATTTCTTCTTCTGTATAACCGCGCGCCATAAGCTCCGCCGTGACATTCATGGTTTCCGCTGCACTATTCCAGCCTTCCAATCCGCCGCCACCGTCAAAATCAGAAACGATCCCCACATGGTCAACACCAATCAGCTTTGTGGCATACTCAATACCATCAACAAAATCTTTTACATTAGCATGAGGAAATTCTTCATCAATTATCGCCATGCCTGCTTTATAATCGTCAGTATCCGCATGTTTACTGCGGTCCCATTCATCATCACCATGGGCCGTAGCAACAGCGGCGCGAAGAGCGTCAACCTTAGCTCCTTTTTCAGGATAATATTTAACGAAACTATCAAGACCAACAATCTGCACAACACCGCCCGCTGCGGCCACTGCCAATAACTGTTCGTCGGTCAAGTTGCGCTGATGTTGTGATAAGACATAAACTCCAGAATGTGAGGCAATAACAGGTGCTTTGGAATATGCCGTTGCTTGCATCATACATTTAATAGAAACATGTGAAATATCGACCATCATGCCAACACGGTTCATTTCATCAATCACTTTATAGCCAAATTCGCTGACACCACCGTGCTCTTCCACTTCGTCGCCAAGTTCAGGAAGGGGGGTCGCACTATCACAAATATCATTGTGACCGTTATGAGCTAAGGTCATGTAACGGGCGCCGAGATTATAATAATCTTCGACCAGTGAAAGATCCTTACCGATCACATAACCGTTCTCGATACCAATAGTCGCAACTTTGCGGCCTGAGGCGGCAATGGCTTCAAACTCATCTGGCGTGTTGGCAAAACCGATACGCTCTGGATAAAATTCTGTCATTCTATGAATGGCACTAAATTTACGAAGGGCTTTTTCTTTTGCCTCAGCGTATCCTTCAGGTGTTCTTTTGGTTTGGCCAACATAAACAACGAAAAATGCTGAATCGAGGCCGCCGGCTTCCATTTTAGGAAGATCAACCTGTTGATTAGTCATGGTTCCGGGATCATAAACAGGGTCAAAAGTCATGTCCTCGTGAATATCCACATGACTATCGAGGGTTAGAACACGTTTATGAACAGCTTCGACACTATTGTCTTGTACGACTTGTTCAGCACAGCCAACAATCATCAATGCAGCAAGCACCGCAGAACCCGCTAAAAGCGATTTTTTTATTTTATTATTAATCATTTTATTTCCCTCATAAAAGCTTAAATTTTTCGTTATTTTATTAAACAACATGAAAGAATAATTTCAGGGCTTTAGCAACAAGAAAAATACATTTCTTAGCAATTAAGCCGATAAAATCAATCAAATGAGATATATTCGCCTTGTTGCGGAATTATACAACCTCTACAATTGGGAATAATTTCATTTTCTTTATGTTGGTAAATGACTATTTTTTTGGCATGAGGCAAGACATTATCACGTCTTGCATTTTCATAAAGCCACGGCGACAAGAAAGCAATATCAAGTTCTGGAAGCGCTGCCAAATGATCGGTATCCCCCGTATCGCCCGCTAGATATATTTTACGCCCGCCCCACTCTACGAGATAAGAATAATGTTCGGTTTGTGCAGATTTGGTTTTATAGGCCGTAATTTCCATTGGCCCATTTGTCATTTTCTCAGCAAAAGGAAGGATTTTTAGCTTATTAATTGGCTCTGGCAAGACAAGAACAGGTTTAGTTTCAGAATCCCAACTTATAGCCATATTAACTTTATGGTCACTTTTTAAGCGTGCAACAACAACATTTCGTGCGTCATTTAACCCTTTATAACGTTTTTTTAGGTCGCCGGTTACTTCGGGTGGTGCAATGATTTTCCAGCCTTTTAAGGTCATGAAAACATCCGGATCAAAATGATCTTCCCTGCGGTTTGTGATCAAGGTGGTAACATTGTTATCTTGTTCAACAAAATAGGGATAA
>CALDNY010000192.1 GCA_937914685.1 uncultured Kordiimonadaceae bacterium | reverse complement strand
TTTCGAATTCGTCTTTATAAAAATCAACAATTGAAGATGTCAAACACGGCACCGAACTTGCCCCACTAATAACCAAAACATTTTTCTCTTTTGCTTGTCCGTCAAGTCGGGTAATTCCATTAACAAATTCCCTTCCATCTGCAAGGTCGATATAATGAATGCCAAGATTAATACATACCTCGGCAACATCATATCCTTGCGACTGAAAAGGCCCTGAGGTATGAATTACAATGTCTGGTTTTATTTCACAAAGACTAGGTGTAATTTCAATATTGATGTCTAGACCAACTGCCTTAATTTCATTTACTGCATCAATTTTAGATATTAGTTTTTTTGCCTTATCAACTGAACGCCCCGCAATAATAACGTGGATATTATTTTCCATCGCCAGCGATTTTGTAATAAAACTGCCAAAATTTCCATATCCGCCAATTATAAGAACCCGTGTGATTATGCTTGTCCTTTAATTTTAAATTGTCCTTTATACTCATATATCTTACCCCACCAAGGATGAGAAATGGTAACAATCATATCAAATGTATTATGATCTACGGCACTCTCTTCAGCATATCCCGAACCTAAAAGGAAGGTTAAAGGGAGAGGTACGAAATAGCCAAAAAAATTGAATATATATCCCTTATGGTTAAGTTTGACATATCCATCTTCCCAAACATAGTTCATGCGCCAGCCAAAGCCAGATCGCATAACTTCAACCACTTCATCACCCTTCACCTGAACCATGCGCGATTTAAAACTATATGTCTTATGTTTCTTGAAATGAAAAACACGATTAAAATGGAAATATTGGGAATTTTCATCACTACAGAAATTCACTGTTACCGGAACGTTTTTCTCATTATGAGGAGGTATCCCGCACAATATCCAGAATAATGGGGCTAAAATTTTTATTGGACCAGCACACATTACATCTAGGATGCCTTCAACAGATGTAATGTCATGGCTATATGGTCGGTTGGCATAATGTTTATGCATAACAGGTGGCAAATCATTCCAGTCATTACCAAAAATATCTTGAAATATTGGTTTTTCATTCATACTGGTTTCATCACCATCAAGAAAAACACAATTACCAATCCTATAAAAGCAGGCCAACCAAAAATAAACCATATTTTAAAGAGGGTATGATAGCGAGTTGGCAACTTCGTCCCGTCTTTCGCGCATCGGATCAGCATTTTCTTAAGTTCAATCTGTATCCAAACGACGGGTAACCAACAAGCTCCGGCAATAATATAAATAACATATGTTATGATGAGCCATAAATCCGTCCAGTCATAACCCACTTGCCTTATAAGCAATAACCCTGTTACCGGTTGCAGTATCACGGCTGGGAGAGTGAAAATATAGTCGGCAAGAACAGTATTTCGGGCAGCATAAAGTTTTTCATGAATATCATCCGTAAAATAAGACCGGAACATAAAGAAGGCTATGCCTATTCCAGTGCCGAACAAAATGGTCGCACTCAAAATATGTAATGTTCTGATAATTAAGTAAGTATCTATCATCATTTAAAAATTACCCCCCATTTTGGAATCTGACAGATGAAATTTCTGGATAGAAAACGTTATCACATAGAAAACTTATGGTCAAAGAAAGGCTCACGATCATTCTTCTTTCCGTCCGCTTTGGGCGACACGCAGACAGTCGACTTGTGGCGGCGATAGTTTTAAAAATATA
>CALDNY010000191.1 GCA_937914685.1 uncultured Kordiimonadaceae bacterium | reverse complement strand
TTGAGCAGAGATTAAAAGCTAAATTTCTGGCTTTTTGCCGCCTGTGGCCCAATTGAGCAGCTCTATAGTATGAAAAACCGGCATATCCGTGCCTGAGGCGATTTGGATGATGCACCCTAAATTACCACTGGCAATCATAGCGGCATTGGTTTTTTCTATATTGGCAATTTTGCGGTTTTTTAATTTTGTCGCCATTTGCGGTTGGGTGATATTATAAGTGCCGGCGGAACCACAGCATAAATGGCTTTCTTTAATGTCGCATACTAAAAACCCAGCTTCAATTAACAATTGTTTCGGTAAGTTAATGATTTTTTGACCGTGTTGTAATGAACAGGGCGGATGGTAAGCAACGGCAATTTCCTCTGATAATGTGACGGTGCCGAGGCCTATTTCACCGATCACTTCTGTGATATCTTTGGCTAAGGCCGAAATGCGCCGCGCAGGAGCCGCATATTTTGGGTCATCCTCAAGCAATGTACCGTAATCTTTTATGCTAACACCGCAGCCAGATGTATTAATAACAATAGCATCAAGGTTATCAATGTCATCCTTCCAGCTATCAATATAGGCCCTTGCCATCGCCATTGCGTCTTTTTCATATCCAAGGTGATGGCTTAAGGCACCGCAACATCCGCTGTGCTGTGGAATTACCAATTCAACTCCGCGCCGGGTCAGAAATTCTGCTGTCGCTATATTGATATGCTCCCCGACAGCGCGCTGTACACATCCTGCATGTAAACCCATGCGGTATTGCTTTTTCCCTTGAACAGGGCTTAAATTTTTGGTCTTAACTTTGCTCGCTTTAGGCATAAGCTCTAACATGGCTTCTAATTGCCGAGGGAGGAAAGAAGCAAACGGTTTTGCTATATTTCCAGCCATTAAAAATCCTTTAAAAAACAAAGGCCTTGGCATGCTAAAGGCTAAAAACCTTCTTAATATATGCTCAAAAAACGGTCTTTTATAAGTCTCTTCAATATGCACTCTCGCATCATCAACTAGGTGCATATAATCAACCGCTGACGGGCAAGTGGTAACGCAAGACAAACAAGACAAGCATTTATCAATATGCTCGGCTTCTATTTTAGTGGCGGCGCGATCATTTTCTAGCATTTCTTTAATCAGATAAATCCGCCCTCGTGGGCTATCAAGTTCATTGGCTTCAATCACATAGGTGGGACACGTGGCAAGACAAAAACCGCAATGAACACAATTGCGAATAATTTTTTCAGCCTTGGCAATTTTTGGGTTTTGTAATTGTTTTTTGCTAAAGCGTGTCTGCATGATTAAAAACCCATCCGCATTGGATTTAAAATAGATTTTGGGTCAAACGCCTTTTTAACGCGATTCATTAAGGCTAGGTTGACCAGGTCAGGTTGATTGATAAAGGGTAATGTGTGCGCTTTGTCTGATGGTGCTCTGATCAGCCAAAAAGCACCCTTTTTAAGGGTCGGGATTTGATCCGAGCTTAACCACAGCATGCCGCCCGCCCAATCATAGTAATAAAATTGAGCCTTATGTTCAGCAGCAATTTGCATGAGGTTCGTGGCAGGGGCGCTAATACGCCATAAGGCCTTATCTCGCGGCGGGCCTAACGGTTCTACATCACGGATATTTTGCCATATTTGTTGGCTTTCTTGGTCATTAATGATCAGGTAAGGATGAGGCTTAATGATTTTTAAAATGGCGTCCTTGCGTTCATTAATTGAGGATTTTACCCCTTCAATGCGAATATATGTGGTTGCTTTTGCATTGGCCATTTGCGGTATATGGGCAAGTCCACTTACCTCATAAGGACAACCAGCAATCTGCGACATGAGCAAAATTGCGTTTTGGTCATGTAGGTCATAAACCGCAATGGTAATTTCTGTCTCTGCGGACGGGGATAGTTTGAGGGTAAATTCGCTAAGTGCCGCCAATGTACCCATTGATCCGGTGACTAATTTACTGACATCATAACCCGTTACATTCTTTACAACGCGCCCGCCTGCTTTAAAAACTTGGCCAAAACCATTAACGCCCTCGATACCAAGCACATAATCGCGCGCCGCTCCCGCCATAAAACGTCTAGGCCCCGATAAATTAGCGCCAATAACGCCGCCGATCGAACCGCAATCTTTATCACCGCCCAACAATGGGCCATAGTCGGGCGGTTCAAACTTTAACTGTTGTTTTTTTGTTGATAATAAGTTTTTTAAATCACAAAGCTTAACCCCCGGCTGCAAAGTGATGACCAATTCTTCGGGTTCATATTCCACGATTTTATTGAGCTTTTTAAGCGTTAGTTGCGCATCCGTAACCATTTTAGGGCCAAGCCCAATTAAGCTACCATTGGTGCGAATATCCAAAGTTTGCCCCATGACGATATGATCCGAAATGGCTTGTCGAACTTGATCAAGAGATGTGGGGCTATGAATTTTTGTCATCAGAATCTAGGAAGATCTGGAAAAAGCAGCTTGCCACCATGAACATGCATTTTGCCAAGTTCGGCGCAGCGATGAAGCTTGGGAAACATTTTACCCGGGTTAAGTCTTTGTTTTGGGTCAAAAGCGCATTTTAAACGTTGTTGTTGATTTAAATCATCTTGGTTAAACATTTCATACATGAGATCACGTTTTTCAACGCCAACACCATGCTCGCCAGTTAAAACGCCGCCCATTTCAACACATGCCCGCAAAATATCAGCGCCAAAATCTTCGGCATAACGCTTGCCCAGATGGTAGATCACGTCGAGGCTTTCCTCGTCGATGTCCATGAGGCACATGTGACTGCCGCTCAGTTCCTTCGTCAGACACAGATCCTTCACCAGACCC
>CALDNY010000190.1 GCA_937914685.1 uncultured Kordiimonadaceae bacterium | reverse complement strand
TATGGGAATCTTTTAGTTATGCTGAGGTCTCAAATTAAATAAAAAATTCATAATATATAGCTTTTTCTTCACTAAACATTTGATTTATTGTGAAATTTCATATAAAAAGATTCGTAGTGGAATATGTAATAGGGAGAGTAAGTCATTCATTTATAGGTGTTTTTTAAAAATTGTTGCAACAATTTAACCCCTGAATGCTACTCCTCGATTTC
The DNA here is from genome assembly GCA_937914685.1 of uncultured Kordiimonadaceae bacterium. Lineage (GTDB taxonomy): Bacteria > Pseudomonadota > Alphaproteobacteria > Sphingomonadales > Emcibacteraceae > Pseudemcibacter. Next base: position 13,065 of record CALDNY010000190.1, on the reverse strand, counting down.
GTTTTTGCTATATACACCAAACGGTTAGGTGAATTTATCGTTTTAATTATCCAACAGGTAATTTATTGATAACGATAGAGGAGTTTGACCATTCATGGGGTCTTATATTTTTATGATAGATGACCCTTTAAATGTAAAATACAATTAGCTAGTTATTCTATTAAAGTAGAAAATTACGCTTTTTAGGAGGAATTATTAGATATGAAAAAATTATTACTTTTATCTGTTAGTCTGCCAACTTTGATGATTGCAGCTCCTGCGATTGCTCAAGACAGCGGACAAGACATTGACGAAGTGACGGTAGTTGGTTCACGCGTGAAGGGTCGTACGGCTCTTGATTCGTCCGTTCCAGTTGACGTTATCCAAGTTGCTGAACTTGCTGCAACGCCATCACTAAACATGAAAGATGCGATGACAGCTGTATCACCTTCATACTCAGTGGATCGTGATTCGATCTCTGATGGTGATTCACTTGTACGTAGTTCATCACTTCGTGGTTTGAACCAAGGTGAAGTGCTTACCCTATTAAACGGTAAACGTATGCATCGTAATGCAATCATCACTTATGCTGGTTGGCAGGCTGCTGACGTTGGTTCGCTTTCAGTGAACGCTCTTAAAAGCATTGCTATCCTTCGTGATGGTGCTGCTGCTCAGTATGGCGCCGATGCGGTTGCCGGTGTTGTTGACTTAACACTTGACGATTCAGAAGGTATTTCTGGTACTGCATTATTCAGTCAATATTATGCAGGCGACGGTTTTGCTTATAACGTATCATCCAAAGTCGGTGTTTCACTTGCTGATCGTGGTTTCTTAACAATAACTGCTGGATATGGTAAAACAGACCCAACAGACCGTGCAACATACCATTTACTTGCTCAAGATCAAATAGATCAATATGCTGTACAGCAAGCAAACGGCGGCGTTCATCCATCTGGATTTACCTTTAATGATCCAATGGAACTAAATGCAGCTACAGTTGCTCCATACGGTGTTAACGAAGAATCACTCTTCACCTTAACTTGGAACTCTGAAATAGAAGTTGGCGAAAATTCTAAACTTTACGCTTTTGGTAACTTCGCCCGTAAACACCATAAAGAGCCATTCAACTATCGTGCTGGCCTTCCAACTGGCTATTCAATGTCAGGTGTTGGCGGTAACTCAGGTGCTTCAAGACCGGTTACGTATTCATATAATGATTATGTATATCTATATGGTCCTCAGCAAGCTGAGCAATATAAGTATCTTCTAACAACAGTTGATGCTGCTGGTACAGTTAATCCACTTGGTCCATTCTCTGGCTTGGGTACACATCCAAACGGTTATAATCCATGGTTTGAAATGGATATGAAAGATCTGGGTGTATATGCTGGTCTAAAAGGTGAATTCGACAATGGTCTAACATATGACCTTTGGGGTTCCATCGGACGTAGCCGTGTTGACAACTACATCAGTGATACACACAACCCATCATTGGGTGGTTCATTACTTCCTGATGGTTCTGGTGTTGATTACGCAAACGTACAAACATCATTCTACATCGGTTCTCAAATAAATATTGAGCGCCAAGTAGGTCTTGATTTCGTTTATACAGTTGACACAGATAGCGTTGAAAACATTAACGTTGCGTTTGGTGCTCAGTACCGTACTGAACAGTATAAAAACGTTGTTGGTGAAAAGAACTCATGGCTCAAAGGCCCACTTGGTGGTCCAAATCTTGCTGCTTTTGCTTTGACAGCTGAAGGTATTGCTGCTGGTGTTGATGGTGGTCGTGGTCTAAACGTTGGTTCTGATGGTTTTGGTGGTTTCTCACCAGATACTTACTTCAATGCTTCACGTTCAAACTACGCTATTTATGCTGATGTTGATACTGACGTTACTGCAGACTTCAACATTGACATTGCGGCTCGTTACGAAGACTTCACCGACTTTGGTGATACATTCTCATGGAAAATCGCATCTCGTTATCAATTGATCGAGCAACTCGCGGTTCGTGGTGCTGTGTCAACTGGTTTCCACGCTCCTACTGTGGCTCAAATCAATAATACGCAAGTTCGTACTGGTTTCCGTGCTGATGGTTCACAAACACAAACAGGTACTTTCACATCCGATAGTGTCCCTGGTCAAGTGTTTGGTATTCAAACAATCGGCCCAGAGCTAGCTCGTAACTTGTCTTTTGGTTTCGTGTTTACACCAACTAGCAATACGAACATCACTGTTGATTTTTTCCAAATCAAACTACGTAACTCACTTGGTTCTACACCAACCTTTGATGTGTTTGATTATCCAGCAGAATTTGCGGCAATTGCTGCGTCTGGTTTCCAAGGTGCGTCAACACTTACTGGTGTGAACTTCCCGACCAACCAAGGGTCACGTCGTGTCCGTGGTCTTGAAATCGTTGCTCAACATAGCATCGAGCTAGACAACAGCACATTGAAACTAACGGCTGCTTATGCTCATATTAAAACTAAGTTCCTTGAGCATGATTTCAGCGATCGGTCTTTGTTCAATGCTGAGCGTGGGACTGCGCCTCATAAAGCTACCTTCACAGGTAACTGGAACATGGACAACTGGTCTGTTATGGGTCGTGCCCGTTATTGGTCAACACGTCAAAGCAACCAAGGCCTTGATGCTAATGGTGTATATATTGGTTCAAACCAACCGCTTGCAGCTTATCGTATTGATAGCAACCCAGGTCGTGTATTCTTCGATATGGCTATTACTTATGATGTCAATGAGCAGTTTTCTGTTACACTTGGTGCCAATAACCTCTTGAACACATACCCACTAGCACAGCCTGCTGTTTATGAAACATCACAAAAACGTGGACGTCAGTATCTTCCTGATGGTGTTGATTGGCAGGGTGGTCAATATTACGCTCGTGTAAGCGCTAACTTCTAATATTAGATGTTATATGTGAGCGGCTTTGGTCGCTCACTGCTTAAGCTATAAAATTAACCCCTCATATCTTCGGAAATGAGGGGTTTTTTTATGGCTAAAAATAATTTTAAATGATTTTAGATATTACCAGAAAGTTTGGTAAAATCGGCGGCCGTGCGTCCATCGTCCGCCTTGAGGTTTTGATCAGCGCCCTTGGCGATCAATAAATCAATAATCTCTTGATCGCCAAGGGCGCTTGCCGACATCAACGGGGTAAAGCCGCCAAGCATGCGTACATTTAAATCAGGGTTAAATTCTAAAAGCACTTTAACCACATCGCTGTGACAACTCGCCACCGCACTTTGTAGGGCACTAAGATCAGAGCCATTCATGGCAATTTTGTCAATATCAGCCCCATTATCAAGCAGTAATTTTGCCACATCAGCTTGGCCAAAATAACTGGCAACATGAAGGGCGGTAAAACCATCACCACTAAATTCATGAACAGCCTTATCATTGGTAGCAAGCATAACAGAAATCTGCCCAACACCGCCCAAAGCCGCTAAATCAAATAAATCCAATTCGGGCTCGTAAGAGAGAAGAATTTTAGTAAGCTCAGGCCGCGCAATATAAAGCGTAAAAAGCACCACCGATAGGCCATCATTACTGCGGCTCTCCGCCAGTGATGGATCCTGATCCAATAGAGCTTTTAGGGCCGCTTCATCGGCAACATCAATGGCTTTAAAGACCTGATCACGCATTTTTATAAAACCTTATAATTATTCATACCCATATTAGCCAACTCATCAGCGCGCTCATTACCCTCATCGCCACTGTGCCCTTTAACCCAACACCATGAAATCTGATGACGGATAATAGCCAGATCAAGGGCTACCCATAGTTCAGCATTTTTCACAGGTTTTTTTGCTGCGGTACGCCAGCCATTATTCTTCCAATTTTCAATCCATTTGGTAATACCGTCTTTAACATAAGTACTATCCGTGTGTAGAGTAACAGTACAGCCATGTTTTAAGGCATTAAGGGCTTCTATCGCCGCCGTCAGCTCCATACGATTGTTTGTTGTCTCAAAAGCGCCTTCCATGATTTCTTTAGTATGGCGATCCTCATAAATCAACAACGCTCCCCAACCGCCCGGGCCGGGATTACCAGAACATGCACCATCAGTGTAAATAACAACTTCTTTCATGATGATAGATCAACTCCATATTGATTAGAGGTTTTAATTTTTTGATGAAAATTAAGCATGGCTAAATATTCAAGTGGGTCTAAAGTTTCAACCAAAGCCCCTTCGACCCGATTAAGCCAATCATATAGGCGCGTTAATAAAAAGCGCAAGGCCGCGCCCCTGCATAATAATGGTAAAGCGGCCATTTCATCTGCCGATAAAGGGCGTATTTCATGATAGCCTTTAATCAAATTTTCCGCTTTTGTCACATTAAAAGAATGATCCTCTTCAAAGCACCAAGCATTAAGACAAATCGCCACGTCGTAGGCAAGAATGTCTGTACACGCAAAATAATAATCAATCAGGCCAGAGAGCTTCCCTTTTAAGAAAAAGACATTATTGGGGAAAAGATCGGCATGGATTATCCCAGTGGGTAAATCTTGCGGCCAGTTTTCTTTTAAATAATCCATTTCTTGCTCAATGGTTTGACCTAAACCGGCCAAGCATTGATCGGCACGTTGCTCGCAGGAGGCGGCTAATTTAATCCAACCTTCAACGGAAAGGCTATTTTTTCGCATCCCTTTAAAGTCGGATATAGCAAGATGCATTTGTGCCAAAGCACCCCCTAATTGGCGGCAATTTTGAACATTTGGTCGATTTACCGATAAGCCATCAAGAAAACTGATCAAGGCCGCGGGCCGGCCACATAATTCTTTTAAAACATTACCTTTTTTATCTTTTAACGGTGTTGCACAATTGATCCCTTTATGGGCAAGATGATCCATAAGCCCTAGAAAAAACGGCAAATCATCGGCGTTGACGCGTTTTTCATAAAGGGTCAAAATAAAATGGCTCGTGGTGGTTGAAAGCAGGTAGTTGGAATTTTCCACCCCTTCTGCAATTCCTTTAAAAGAAACCACATCCCCCACATCATAATCGGCAATAAAGGCGGCTATTTCATCCGCGCTGACCATTGTGTAGACAGCCATAATCAATCATCCTTCGTTAAAATTGTAGGAACTTTAAAGGTAACATTTTCTTCAATAGTCATTATATTTTCTATGGTCACCGAGTAACGCTCTCGAAAAGCCTCAATGGTTTCCTCAATTAATATTTCTGGTGCCGAGGCCCCCGCGGATAAGCCAACCGCACCAATATTATCAAACCAGCTCCAATTAATTTCTGAGGCCCGTTGGATCAATTGGGATTTACACCCTACTTTTCTCGCCACTTCAACCAACCGTCTTGAATTTGAACTATTAGGAGCGCCAATGATTAAAACCAAATCAACTTTTTCACTGAGCGCCTTAACTGCATTTTGCCGATTAGTGGTCGCATAACAAATATCTTCTTTTTTTGGATCTTCGATCGACGGGAATTTATTTTTTAAAGCTTCAATAATTTCTGATGTATCATCAAGTGACAAGGTGGTTTGCGTAATATAAGCCACATTATCAGAATTTTTTAATATAAGCTTTTCAACATCCCTTGGACTTTCCACCAAATGTATAGCCCCCTCGCTTAATTGGCCCATTGTGCCGATCACCTCTGGGTGGCCTTTATGGCCAATCATGACGATTTCATTGCCAAGTTTATTATATCGTTCTGCCTCGCGGTGCACTTTACTCACCAACGGGCATGTTGCGTCAATATAGAGCATATGACGTTCTTCAGCCGCTAAGGGTACTGATTTTGGCACACCGTGGGCGGAAAAAACGACGGGTCGATCAACCGGCACTTCATCAAGTTCATCAACAAATATAGCGCCGCGCTGACTTAATCCTTCAACGACATATTTATTATGGACAATTTCATGGCGCACATACACAGGTGCGCCATATTTTGCCAAGGCCATTTCAACAATTTGTATAGCTCTATCAACACCGGCACAAAATCCGCGTGGATTAGCAATATAAAGGTTCATTTTTTGCTTATTCATAAGACGACTTATACACAATCACGGCAAACTTTCAACTCAGTAAACTAATATTCAGAATTAAAGCCACCCATGCAATTCACACATAAAACATAAGCATTGTTCGGGTCATTCATCATATTGAACAAGGATAATTTATCCAATATTCTGTCCATTAAAATTTGTGCCGGTTGCTTTGTTTTCGTTGCCATCTTGGCCAAACTTTGCCCCTCTCCATTGAATAATTTTGCTAGAACCTGTAATTCTAAAGGAATTTCATCTTCCCAATAGACCACTTTATAGTCCTTTAACTCTGCCATATCCGCCGCTGATAAAATCGCCTGATCAATATTTCCAAGCTGATCAACAAGACCTATTTCTTTTGCTTTAAGACCTGTCCACACGCGCCCTTGGCCAATTTCATTGACTTGCTCCACCGTCATATGGCGACCTTCAGCAACCAGCTCTAAAAATCTTTGATAGCCGTTTTCAATATTGCTTTGGATAATATTTTTTAATTTCTGCGGCAGTGGTTTACTAAATCCCGCAGCAATCAAAGGCGATGTAGCAACGCCGTCAGTTGTAATGCCGATCGCGCCCAGCGTTCCTTCCAAGTTTGGTACCGCGCCAAAGATGCCAATAGACCCCGTGATGGTTGTCGGACTTGCCCATATTTCATCAGCATTTGCAGAAATCCAATAGCCACCAGACGCCGCAACAGACCCCATAGAAACAACCACAGGCTTACCTGCCCGTTTTAACAACAGCACCTCTTGTCTTATAATTTCAGAGGCAAAAGCACTGCCCCCCGGACTATCGACCCTGAGCACCACCGCCTTTACATCATCGTCAAAACGCGCTTCTCTTAACTGGCGAGATAATGTATCACCGCCAACGGTACCTTGGGGCATGGTGCCGTCCATAATGGTGCCAGTGGCATAGACCACCGCAATGATATCATGGCCTTTAGCAAATGTTCCCCGAAGCTCAGACAATGCCGAGTTTGATGCTAAATATGATTTGTAACCTATTTGATTTATGCCTTTATCGTCCTTTCCTTTGCCGACAAGTTCTTGCATATATGAAACCCATTGCGCCCGCGTTTTAAGGCCGTCCACCAGTGAATTATCAAAAGCTAATTTGCCAAAATCACCCCCTAAATCCATAAGAAGTTGATCGGCGTTTTCGATGCCATTTCTAATGACATCTTCACTGATGGCACGTTCTGTTGAAATTCGGCTGATATATTGATCCCAAAGACCACCATATAATTCAATGTTTTCTAATCGCGCCTCATCAGACATATCACTACGGATAAAAGGCTCCATGGCTGATTTATATTTTCCGACCCTAAAAAGCTGCACTTCTGCTTTAATTTTGGTCAAAAATCCTTGGAAGTAATTTTGATAAGACCCATAACCATAAAGCAGCACCGCCCCTTGTGGATGTAGATATATCTCGTCAGAATAACTTGCCAAAAGATAGGCTGATTGATCATATTGGCTTGCGTAACTGATGACTTTTTTACCCGTTTTTTTAAATTCAGATATTTTTTGCCCGATATAATGAAGTTTAGACGGGTAAGCGCCAGAAAATTTATCAAAATTTAGCACCAATGTTGAAATGTCATCATCAAGCGCTGCTAATTCGATAGTTTTCACCACATCACGTAATAGCGTATTGGCCTTTAATCCTCCGCTAAGCAATTGTTGATAAGGATCATCGCTATAGGCTTCTTGTTCGACGATCGCTCCTCTAAAGCTAATGACAAGAGCACTATGTTCGGGTTTGATTTTCTCAGCAGGGCCATCAAAGACCACCGTGGATAAAATAAACGCTGAAAAAATAACCAGAATTATTAAAAACAAAAACGTGCCAACAAAAGATTGTATTTTCTGAATAAATCTCCAAAAGGATTTTATAAAATTCATTTAGGCCTCACCTGATCCATAAAGTGTCAAAAATTTCACTCTATTGTGACTATATTATCATGGAATTTCAACGCCTATCTTTAATGTTATTTTTGTGTCGACTTTGATTGACTCTTCGCTTTTTCCATTTATGATGCAAGGGCTATTTTCTTTGCGGGAGAGACCTATATTTAGGCGCCGAAGGAGCAACCGCCTCGGAAACTTTCAGGCAAACGGACCGCAAGGAATTAAAGCACTCTGGAAAGTGAGATATAAAATCTCCACCGACGGGGTAAGCTTAATTTAGGAATTAGTTTCAAAATTAAGTCAAATCTCTCAGGTACAAATGACAGATGGGGCACCGATGATGCAGGTATTTGTGTCAGCAGTGCTAATTCTGGAGAAATTTAATGAGTGCGACCGATGATGATCATAATGAAGATGATCTATTAAAAACTCCCCTTCATTCATTACACGAAGAACTGAGCGGTAAAATGGTTCCCTTTGCGGGATATCTTATGCCTGTTCAATATCCTCTTGGTGTGATGGGTGAACATAACCATACCCGCGAGGCCGCCGGCCTTTTTGACGTATCCCATATGGGACAAGTAGTGATTAAGGGAAAAGATGCCGATTTATGGCTAGAAACTTTAGTACCAGGCAATATTATTGATCTTAAAGTTAATCGCATCCGCTATAGCATGTTTACAAATGAACAGGGCGGCATTTTAGATGACCTGATGATCACAAGGCGTGAAAATGATATTTTTATGGTGGTTAATGCAGGGTGCAAAACAGAAGACATCGCCCATATGCGCGCTCATCTGCCTGATCATTTAGAGCTGGTCGAATTAAACGACCGCGCCCTTGTTGCTCTACAAGGACCAAAGGCTGCCGAAATATTGAGCCGTTTTGCCAATGGTGCTGATCAAATGGACTTTATGTCATACGCAGAAGTGGAAATTTGCGGTGCTAAATGTTTTATCAGCCGCTGCGGCTATACTGGCGAAGATGGTCACGAAATATCCATACCGGCGGACAAAGCCATCGAAGTTTGCAAAACTATTTTAAAAGAACCAGAGGTCGAGGCCATTGGCCTTGGGGCCCGTGATAGCCTACGCCTTGAAGCAGGACTTTGTCTTTACGGTCACGACATAACCGTAAATACAACTCCCGTTGAAGCCGCATTAGTATGGTCCATCGGCAAACGTCGCCGTGAACAGGGCGGTTTTCCTGGTGCAGAAAAAATATTAACACAAATATCTTCGGGTAACATCGAACGCAAACGGGTTGGTATTTTACCTTCTGGACGCGCCCCCGCTCGTGAAGGCACTGAAATTTTAGACGCCGATGACAATGTCATCGGTATTATAACAAGTGGTGGTTTCGGCCCCACATTCGCTGGCCCTATTGCTATGGGCTATGTCACTTTAAAAAATGCAGAAACGGGAACCTCTGTCTTCCTTCAAGTACGAAAAAATAAACTTGAAGCCAAGGTCGCGGCAATGCCATTTGTGCCACAAAAATATTACAGAAAAAAATAAGGAAGGATTATATAATGACTATTTATTATTCAGAAGACCATGAGTGGGTCAATGTTACAGATAAAACGGGAACAGTCGGAATCAGCGAATATGCACAAAAGGCCTTAGGTGATATTGTGTTTGTTGAACTACCAGAAGTCGGTGATGAATTTTCCAAAGGCGATGAAGTGGCTGTTGTTGAAAGCGTTAAAGCCGCATCAGAAATTTATTCCCTTGTTAGTGGTGAGATTACCGAAGTCAATGGCGAGCTTGAAACCAATGCCTCATTGGTTAATTCATCAGCAGAAGAAGATGGTTGGTTCTTTAAAATCGAAATCTCTGATGACAGTGAATTAGACGATTTAATGGATGCTGATGGCTATAAAAAATTTATAGCTGGATTAGAATAAAGGTTTAAATCAAATGCGTTATTTACCCCTAAGCTCTGATGATCGCCAAGCGATGCTCCATAAAATCGGCGCGGAAAATATTAATGAGCTCTTTATAGATGTGCCCGATAATGCCCTTTTAAAAGGGCTTATTGACCTCCCTAAACACATGACTGAAATGGAAGTTGAACAAAATTTCCAAGCTTATTCAGCCGCCAGTGTGCCCGCAGGAAATGTGCCTTTTTTCGTCGGTGCGGGGGCTTATCGTCACCATGTTCCTGCTAGCGTTGATTATCAAATTCAACGCGGTGAATTTCTAACCGCCTATACCCCGTATCAGCCAGAAATTTCTCAAGGAACACTACAAGCATTGTTTGAATTCCAATCACAAGTGGCACAAATCACTGGAATGGAAGTGGCCAATGCCTCCATGTATGATGGTTCCACCGCCTGCGGTGAAGCGGCGCTTATGGCGTGCCGCGTCACGCGCAAGAAACGCATTGTGATCAGTGGTAATTTGCATCCTCAATATATTGATGTTGTAAAAACCATGACAAAATTCACCGATAATATAGTGGTGGTTGACGACCCTACGGTTAATAAATCTGAAAACCTACTTGATCAAATTGATGAAAGTACGGCTTGCGTTATTGTTCAAAACCCTGATTTTTTTGGTAATTTAACTGATTTTACAGCTCTTGCAGATCAATTACATCAACGGAAAATTTTATTAGTTGTCGTAACAACAGAAATTGTCGCATTAGGGGCTATAAAATCCCCCGGTGAAATGGGCGCAGACATTGTGGTCGGCGAAGGGCAATCTATTGGCAATGGTCTTAATTTTGGCGGACCTTACGTGGGACTTTTTGCCACTCGTCAACAATATATACGCCAAATGCCGGGAAGAATTTGTGGACAAACCACAGATGCGGATGGTAAGCGAGGTTTTGTTCTCACTTTATCGACCCGAGAGCAACATATTCGCCGCGAAAAAGCCACCAGTAATATTTGTACCAATGCGGGGCTTTGCACCCTCGCCTTTACCATACATATGACCCTGCTTGGTGAAAAAGGTTACCGTCACCTAGCAAAACTTAATCATAGTAATGCGGTTAAAATGGCGGATAAATTAAAAGCACTTGATGGGGTTGAGCTTTTAAATGATACATTTTTTAATGAATTTACCGTCAGACTTAATAAAAACGCCGCCCAAGTGGTTGAACAGCTCGTGGAATTAGACATTATCGCAGGGCTTCCTGTATCAAGACTTTATCCACATAATGATGATTTAAAAAATGATTTAATCATTGCCGTCACCGAAACCACATCAGAGGACGATATGGATATGATGATAAGTGAATTAAAAGAGGTGTTGTCATGTTAAACAAACAAGGACGCCCAACAGGCAATGAAGCCGCCGCGAATGCTGGTAATACAGGATTTCAAAGTTACACTGGTGCCAAAGGATTAGATCAACCAGAATTGCTAATTTATGAAATTGGTAACACCAACCATACAGGCGTTGATCTGCCTGAGGTCGAAGATTTTGAAACCCGCCTTGGTGGTTTAGAAAGAGATCAAGAAATCGGTTTGGCGGGATTATCCGAACCAGAAGCCATGCGTCATTATACGCGCCTGAGCCGTAAAAATTATGCCATTGATATGGGGCTTTATCCGCTTGGTTCTTGCACCATGAAGCATAATCCACGGCTTAATGAAAAAGTCGCGCGTTTTGCAGGTCTTAGCGATATTCATCCCTTACAACCGATTAGCACCGTCCAAGGTGCCCTTGATGTTATCGATACGCTTGCTCATTGGTTAAAAACCTTAACCGGCATGCCCGCTGTTACCATGTCACCAAAAGCGGGGGCCCACGGTGAATTATGTGGATTAATGGCTATTCGTGCGGCATTAGCGGCAAAGGGAGACGAACGCTCTATCGTTCTAACCCCTGAATCTGCCCACGGCACTAACCCTGCTACAGCGGCATTATGTGGTTATAAAGTAAAAGCCATTCCTGCAACAACAGAGGGCCGTGTTGACCTTGAGGCTATGAAAGAGGCTCTTGGCCCCGATGTCGCCGCGATCATGGTCACTAATCCCAATACTTGCGGTCTTTTTGAACGCGAAATTTTAGAAATGGCTGATGCGGTTCACGCGGTCGGCGGTTATTTTTACTGTGACGGTGCCAATTTTAATGCCATCGTTGGTAAAGTCCGTCCTGGTGATCTAGGGGTTGATGCCATGCATATTAACCTGCATAAGACATTCTCCACCCCCCACGGTGGCGGAGGCCCAGGCGCGGGTCCTGTTGTCTTATCTGAAGCTCTTGCCCCCTTTGCGCCTATTCCATATGTGCTAGCAGGGGACGACGCATTTGATATTGTTGAGCATGATGTTGAGGGCGGACAATCTTTTGGTCGTATGACCGCCTTTCATGGTCAAATGGGCATGTTCACACGCGCCCTCGCCTATATGATGTCACATGGTTCGGACGGCCTTGCGCGCGTAGCAGAAGATAGCGTCCTGAATGCCAATTATGTTCTCGCCTCATTAAAAGATGTGATGAGTGCGAGTTTTGATGGCCCGTGTATGCATGAGGCGTTATTTGATGATCGTTTTCTAAAAGACACAGGCGTGAGTACCCTTGATTTTGCCAAAGCGATGATTGATGAAGGCTACCATCCTATGACCATGTATTTTCCGCTAGTGGTTCACGGCGCCATGTTGATTGAACCTACAGAATCCGAAAGTAAACAATCTGTGGATCAATTTATCGGCATGATGCGTCATTTAGTTAAAGCCGCCAAAGACGGCGAATTAGAACGCTTTAGCGGCGCGCCCTATAATGCTCCCCTAAAAAGGTTAGACGAAACGGCGGCAGCAAGAGATCCAATATTACGCTGGCAAGCGCCCGAATAATGAATGAGGGAAATAACACAGAATAATAACACAGAAAAATAATAAAGAGGGCGGCAACAATAGTCGCCTTCTTTATTTTGTGGTCTTCACATCCATGACGAAAATTTTGCAAGATTTAAGCTCTTTATCCCACATTAAGCGTCTATCAATGGTTTCTAAGGCCCGTCCATAAAGATGGAGATGGCGGGTACTTGTGCCTTCATTAATAGCAATAGAATGAATATCATCTTTAGAGAGGCCGATACCTTGGCCCGGTTCCACCACGATGGTTTGGGTTTGTTTAATTTCACGGTCCCCTTCCACAAGAGGGCCTTCGATGGTCGGTTGATAGCGATAATTACAT
>CALDNY010000189.1 GCA_937914685.1 uncultured Kordiimonadaceae bacterium | reverse complement strand
AAAATATGACCATCTATAAAGAGAATATATTGCCTTCTCCTAGCACTGTCAAATTAACTTATTGCCTCATTAGATCAGATATCTACTTTCACTCAAACAAGTCGAAAATAGACCCTTATTCTTTATCTTCGCTAGCCAAAAAATCGCTCTAAATAAAGAGCAACTGATAGGTTTTGCGGTGTTTAAGATAGTCTTCTTATTTCTTGAAAATCCGACTTCTGAAGAAATGGTGACCCCTACGGGAATCGAACCCGTGTTTCAGCCGTGAAAGGGCCGCGTCCTAACCGCTAGACGAAGGGGCCGTCTTTGTCGGTGGATGGTTTCTAACCGTTCACGCGCCTAGGGTCAATAGCTATTTTAGTATAATGGAAATCTTTTTTAAAAAATGGCGCAAAATTAGCTTATTCTGCGGCGTCTTCAATGAAAATTTCGGCGGTTGTTCGCCCGTTCCAATGGTTGTTTTTAATGCTTCCAGCGATTTTGATATTCTTACCACGTGACTTTATTAAAAATTGACCAAGCGGTTTATCGGCACAACGAAAAGACATCGCCTTAACCACTGTGCCGTCCGCGCCTTTAAGGGAGCATTTAACATGGTCTTTGCCGACAATATCCACATACGATACAAACACATCAGAAAAGGCAAACTTTGGCTGAGCATTGCCTTGGCCGTATGGGCCAATTTGATCTAACATTTCCACAAGATCAGAATTTACCGCCATTAAATTAAGCACACCGTCCAATTTTAGGGATAGTGAAACTATAGCCTCACCGACCTTGTCTTGCAGACGTTCAATCAGAAAATCCTGTAATTGATCAATTTTTTCAGATCGCATGCTCAAGCCTGCTGCCATGGCGTGACCGCCGCCTGCGCTTACTATATCGAGCTGACGCGCGGCGGTTATGGCGGATCCTAAATCCACCCCCATGATCGAACGCCCTGAACCCTTGGCCTCACCATTTTCATCAATGGCAATAATTATCGTTGGTCGATTAAAATGTTCCTTTAGGCGACCTGCGACAATGCCGATCACACCGGGATGCCAGCCAACATTTGCCGCGATAATCACGGGAGGAACGACCCCACCGACACCAATTTTATTTAAAACTTGAGCCATAGCATCTTCTAAGACCATCGCTTCAATGGCTTGGCGTTCGGCGTTATAAATATTAAGCTGCGCTGCAATCTGCTCGGCTTGTTGTTGATCTTCTGTGCTAAGAAGTATAGTCCCCGCGTCCGCACGACCAACACGCCCGCCCGCATTAACTCGCGGCCCTAATAAAAATCCCACATGATATGTATTTGGCGGCTCGTTAATGGAGGCAATATCGCTTAAGGCTTTAAGGCCAATATTTTGCCTTAAGCCCATTATTTTAAGCCCTTGGGCGACAAGAGCACGATTTACACCGACCAACGGCACCGCATCGCAAATAGTACCAAGCGCCACAAGATCAAGCCAATTAATGATATTAGGCTCCTCTATAGCCTGTTCTTGGTACCAACCACGATTACGAAGTTCACGATTGAGCCCAACAATGGTGATAAAGCTAACACCAACGGCCGCTAATTGACCGTATCCTTCTATTTCGTCCAAACGGTTGGGATTGACCACAGCAATGGCTTGCGGCAATTTAGCTTCGGCCTGATGATGATCAACGACGATCATATCAAGACCCGCCTTTGCTGCCGCCTCTAGGGGATCAAAAGAAACAATACCGCAATCAACCGTAATTACCAGATTATGACCGCTGGCTTTTAATTCTAACAATGCTTTAGTATTTGGGCCGTATCCTTCGATCATACGGTCGGGGATATAGGCGGTGATATCTTGACCCAATGATTTGAAAAACCGTTTAAATAAGGCTGATGACGTCGCACCATCCACATCATAATCACCAAAAACAGCCACTTTTTCATGGTTGATTATGGCATCTGCAATTCGGGAGCAGGCCTTATCCATATCTTTAAACTGTGAGGGGTCAGGTAGAGTTTCTTTTATAGTGGGTTTTAAAAACGTTGGGGCCTCATCAATAGAAATACCGCGACCGACCACGACCCTAGCGACAATTTCTGGCAAAGAATGATTTTGGGCGATTGCCTGTATAAAACGAGTTTCAGCAGGACGCGCAACCCAAGAGCGCCCACTGATAGAATTTTCCACAGCCAAAATTAAATCAAGATCGGCTATGGAAGAATTTTGTGAATTCATGTGAAGTTAGTCTTGTTTAATGGCGCGATTATGTTCGGTTTTAATGCGGCGCACTGTTTTAGAGGCAGAACGCATAACAATCGTATCCGTTGTGTAACCTTTGCCGTCAAGGGTACTGTGGACACCGCGAAGAAGGGTGCCGTCTGTGACGCCAGTTGCCGCAAATATCACATCGCCTGCGGCCATTTCTTCGGTCGAATATTTACGGTCAAGGTCCGTAATGCCCCATTTATGGGCGCGGGCGCGTTCATCATCATTTCTAAATGTTAAGCGTCCTTGGATTTGACCGCCAATACAGCGCAATGCCGCGGCTGCAAGCACACCCTCAGGCGCACCACCAGAACCCATATATAAATCAACACTAGTATCAGGATTGGTCGTATCAATAACGCCCGCAACATCACCATCACCAATAAGTTTAACCCGCGCCCCTGTGGCACGAATTTTTTCAATAAGACTGCCGTGACGAGGACGATCAAGAACACAAACTAGCATATCACCAACAGCGCGTCCCTTGGCATCAGCAACGGCCTTGATGTTTTCTTCTACTGATTTATCAAGATCAACAATGCCTTCGGGAAGGCCTGGGCCAACGGCAATTTTATCCATATAAACATCTGGAGCATTTAGAAGATTACCTTTTTCAGCAAGAGCAACAACAGCAAGTGAATTTTGCATGGCCTTAGCCGCGATTGTTGTCCCTTCTAATGGATCAAGAGCAATATCAATTTCTGGACCCTCGCCCGTTCCCACTTCTTCGCCGATATAAAGCATAGGCGCGTCATCGCGTTCGCCTTCGCCAATAACAATACGGCCCTTGATTTTAAGAACATTAAGTTCGTTACGCATGGAATCAACCGCCGCAGCATCAGCCGCTTTTTCATCGCCTTTACCAACAAGTTTAGCAGCAGCAATTGCAGCGGCTTCGGTAACACGGACCAGTTCAAGCACAAATATGCGGTCTAAAGTAGATTTTACGGCCATTTTATTTTCCTGTGATTTTTTATACAATATTATAATCTTATTGTAATTATTATAAACTTTCAATCCTAATTGATAACGGTGTCTCTATCACAGATGATAATTCATTGATACGATAAACTGCATCTTTTATAGCCATTTCCTGAATTTCATAAATGGTCATAATTACATGGAAGCTGTCGTCATCTTGACTGGCTTTTTGTAACATAACATCAGGACATATCCCCGCGTCATTTAAAACTGTAGTAATTTCAGTTATAGCCAGATCAAGATCAGAGACATTGAGACGAATATAGTAAGCGCCGTGACGTTGATTGATTGATATAGGCTTTGCCACAGTGAGCTTATCCGCTGGGATAAAAAATGCGGGCCCCTTATGGCCGCGAGCAATATCAATAAGATCAGCAACAACAGCAGAGGCCGTTGGCCCCTCGCCCGCGCCGCGTCCTTGATAAAAAGTACGATCAATAAAATCACCATCAACCACAATTGCGTTAAAACCGTCCATGACGCCGGCGATGGCAAGGTTGCGGTCAATCATCACTGGGTGGACCCGTTGACTTAGAGTGCCATTTTCATATTTGCTTATGCCTAACAGTTTAATGCGAAAACCAAGTTCTTTAGCATAATTAATATCAATGGTTTTAATGTGACGAATACCCTCAATATAGATATTATCAAAATCGGTTTTTGTGCCAAAGGCCACACTACTTAAAATCGCCAATTTATGAGCCGCATCTATGCCGTCCAAATCCAAGGCTGGGTCTGCTTCTAAATAACCAAGAGCGTCTGTTTCTTCGAGTATTTGATCGTAACTTTTACCGGTTGCTTCCATTTGGCTGAGCATATAATTTGTTGTGCCATTGATAATACCGTAAACCAGATTAAGTTCATTTGCGGCCAAGCCTTCACCGATCGCTTTAATGATCGGAATTCCCCCCGCGACAGCCGCTTCAAAACGAAGGGCAACATTGCTATCTTGAGCCAAATTCGCAAGTTCCGCACCGTGATGAGCAAGTAAGGCTTTGTTGGCTGTGACCAAGGATTTGTAATTTTTTAAGCTATTCTGACAAAGCTCGTAAGCAATACCATCCTCGCCCCCAATAAGCTCAATAACAATATCCACATCCGCTAAACCCGCCAAATCAGCCGCATTATCAACCCATCTGTAAGACGATAAATCAACACCGCGTTCTTGATTTTTACGTCTAGCAGAAACAGAGCTGATGATAATTTCGCGCCCCGCCCGCTCGGCGATTAAGTCTTTATGCTTTTCTAATATCTTTATAACGCCAACGCCAACAGTTCCAAGACCCGCGATGGCTACTCTTAATGGATCATTCAAGCTAAATCGCCTTGTTCAATTTGTTTAATTTTATTTATATATTCATAGGAGCACTCTAATAACAGCAAAATCCTGCTTGTAAAACAGGATTCTGCATAAGAACGTCTTAAAAATATGCGTCTCTTAAGTGAATTGTGAGACAAAAACAATGATGATTGCCACGGGGCAAAAATAACGAATAAGGAAATAAATTAGATTTACATATTTCTCATTTTTACCAAATGCGCCGATAACAGTTTCCTTCTTAAGTATCCAACCGACAAATATTGACATAAATAATCCACCAAGAAGCAAGCCGAATTGATTAATCCACCAATCAAATAGATCCAATAAATTCATTCCAGAAACTGTCACAGAAGCCAGTATATTAGTCGAAAAAGCAGGAAGTAAACCGACAATGAATATTGATCCCGCCACCATAGGTGCGCCAATAGAGCGTTTAATGTCATAGAATTTATTCAAATAACTGACCATTTGTTCCATTAAAGCAATCATGGTCGTAAAGCCGGCAATCGCCAATAACAGAAAAAATCCTAAGCCTATAATGCCGCCATATTCAAGTTGACCAAAAGCCACCGTCATCGTGTTGAATACCAAGGCCGATCCCACATTTGGCTCCATACCAAAACCAAAAACAATCGGGAATATGGTAAGTCCTGCCAAAATCGCCACCAAAGTATCGGCAACACAAACAATCAATGCTGATTTTATAATGGACGTATTATCGGGAAGGTAAGCGCCAAAAGTTAGCATAATACCAAGGGCAACCCCGATTGAGAAAAAGGCTTGTCCCAAAGCACTGATAGCCATTTCAAAGGATACTTTTGAAAAATCAGGCTGAAATAAGAATTTAACACCAGCGGCAAAATCACCGATCACCGCCGCCATGATGATTAATGATATGAGTAGAGCAAAAAATACTGGCATGGCTATTGATGTCAGTTTTTCAAGGCCGTCATTAAGGGAGCGCGACATAATAATCCCACAACCAGCCATAAATAACCCATGCCAAAAGGTAAGTTTTAAAGCATCCCCCGAATAGCTCGCATATAATGCCTTCGCCCCTTCTGGTGTGATATCCTTAAAGCTGCCCATCATCGCCTCGTAA
>CALDNY010000188.1 GCA_937914685.1 uncultured Kordiimonadaceae bacterium | reverse complement strand
CCTGCCGACCAAGCAAGCCTTTGTTTATGTCTTTGACCGTATTACTGGCGTGCCTATTTGGCCCATTCCAGAAGTCGATGTACCTATTGGAAATGTGCCGGGAGAATGGTATTCTCCTACTCAGCCACGGCCACCAGCAGACCTTATGTATGGTCGTCCTGAGCTTAATTATCCAAATGATCTGATCGACTTTACCCCTGAAATGCGCGAACAGGCCAAAAAGAACCTAGAGCGTTGGGTTTGGAAAGATGGCACATTATATAACCCACCGATCGCCGGTGATGTCAATGGTATGCTTGGGGCGATTAACCTCGGCAATGCCAGTGGTGGTACTAACTGGCCGGGCGGTGCGTTCGATCCTGAAACAGGTATTGTTTATGCCCCTGCTGCAACGTCCTATATTAGTGGTATTTCATTAACCCCTCCACCAGAAGGATATTCAAACGTTAACTATATCTCTGGTCGTGTTGGCCAGCCTTTCCGTATGGCAAACGCCGCGGGTACGGGTCAAAACCCTGACGCTCCTAAAGAAGTGAACTATCCTGTTTATGATGGTCCACAAGTTGCGGTTCCGTCTCTTAATGTTGATGGCTTGTCCATTTTAAAACCACCTTACGGTGTGGTTGCAGCCATAGACATGAAAGTCGGCAAAGTGTTATGGCGGGTCGCCCACGGCGAAACACCAGACAATGTTCGCTTTCATCCTAAGCTACAAGGTATGGATATCCCAACAACAGGTCAGCGTGGTAATGTTGGTATGATTGTTACTAAAACACTTGCCATTCTTGGCGATCCACAGGTCACAAACCCTGGTGACCGTGAACGCGGCGCTATGCTTCGTGCTTATGATAAAATGACCGGTGAAAATGTCGGTAAAGTTTGGATGCCTGCGGGTCAATCAGGCTCGCCAATGACATACAGCATTGATGGACAGCAATATATTGTTGTTTCCGTCAGTGGTGGCGCTTATTCGGGTGAGTTTAGAGCTTATAAGCTTCCTGAAGATTAATGTTAAAGAAGTTATATTCAATCACTTTAAGGGGTTCATTTCGTGAACCCCTTAAATAAATTTCAGTTTGGGTTAATGTTGATTATGTATAAGCATACTTACATGGAAAACCATCTTCACACTAATTTTAAGTAAAATGAGAATATAATGATGCGTAAATTTAAATTACCAATGATTGGTGGGGTTGCTTTATTCGGACTTACGATAGTAGCCCCTGCTATGGCACAAAATATAAATGTTTGGGACGGTGTCTATACCAAAGCCCAAGCAGAACGTGGCAAAGAAAGCTTCGGTGAGCGTTGTGCGGCCTGTCATGGTGTACAAATGCAAGGTATCGAAGAAGCCCCTACCCTAAAACAAGGGGCATTCGTTTATAACTGGGACGGTATGCCTGTAAGCATTCTTTTCCAGAGACTGCGTGAAACCATGCCTCTTGATGACCCTAAAGGGACGTCTCGTAAGATTAAAGCAGATATATTAGCCTATATTATGTCTGAAAATAATTTTCCCGAAGGCAAAATGCCCCTTCCTTATCAGAATTCTCAGCTTAAAAGAATTCAGTGGAATGCATTAAAACCAAAATAACCTTATTGAGTTAAATATTGCTCTTATACAAAAAATAACCCCCCGATGACAGGATCATCGGGGGGTTGTTCATTTTGAGTATATCAAAAAGATCACATTTTGTCGTGACGCTCACCAGCAGGCCATAAGGCGCCCTGATCAGCATTAGGAATGTCTTTAATCCCTTGATATTTGAATTTCTGAATACGCTTACCTTCGTAAGTTTCAGTTGTGTAAATATTACCTTTAGAATCGGTTGCAAGACTATGTGGTGCAAACCAAAGACCAGGTTGGCGTCCACCGCCACCAAATTGAGTTAATATTTCCATAGAAGCGCGATCAATGATGTAAACTCGTTGATTTTGACCATCGGCAAGATAGATATATTTTTGAGCCTCATCCCGTGAGAAATCAAGATCCCAAGTTGACCCTTGTGAACCGGTTGTTGGGGCAATAAGGACTTCACTTAAATATGTGCCGTCG
>CALDNY010000187.1 GCA_937914685.1 uncultured Kordiimonadaceae bacterium | reverse complement strand
CGAATATCGCGCGGGCGGAACTCAGGCCAACGGGGAGCCGTGGCAAATTGGCTTGCTTGACCCCTTTGATCAAGTCTCAATTGCCAGTGTCATGCCAATCAGCAAAGGCGCATTGGCCACTTCTGGTGGCTACGGCGATATGTTTGACGGGACGGGTAAATATCATCATATTTTTAATGCTAAAACAGGGCTGAGCAGTGATTTATATGCCTCTGTCAGTGTAAAAGCGGCGGATGCGACAACAGCGGACGCCTTGTCGACGGCTTTTTCTAATATGAGCTTGAAGCAGATTGAAAATGTAATTGGACATTATAATGATGTTGAAGTCAGGCTAACCTTAAATGACGGTGAGCGACTAAAATTAAAGTCATCTTAGAAGAAACATACATAGTATTTTTAATGTTTTTGTTGTCTCTGTATTTTGGAGCTATATGGTCGATATATATAAAGCGGCTGATTCTAAAAAACGGATTGGCTTGACTGTGGGCAAAGGAATTTGATGAATAATAAAACTAATTTTTCTTTGTTTCTGGAAAATAACCAGATAGGAGATCATCAAGAAGCCGCTTATCTTTATGATGATCCCCTTGAAATTATAAATGTTACGAACCCTAGTGACCTCAAAAATGCTTTTGCACAAATTCAAACCGCATTGGATCAAGGGTTTCATGTGGCCGGTTATATCAGTTATGAAGCAGGCTATTGGTTTGAAAATAAACTTAAATCTCTAATGCCGGAAAAATTGGGTTTTCCTCTGCTCTATATGGGGATATTTAAAAGTCGCGATATTTTAAACTCTCATGATGCGGATGACTATTGGCGAGAGTATGATGATGCTACGGCTTATTCTATTGATAATATTAATTTAAGCCTCAACCGTGATCAATATGAAATAGCCTTTAATAAAATTCAAGATTATTTAAAATCTGGTGATACTTATCAAGTCAATTTCACACAAAAAGCATCCTTTGATTTTAAGGGGTCCGCTAAAGCCTTTTACAGCGCCTTAAGAAAAGCCCAGCAGGTGGAATATGCGGCCTATATACAAAGTGATGAACATTATTTTCTATCATTAAGCCCTGAACTTTTCATCAAAAAAACGGGTCAGCATTTAAAAGTAAAACCCATGAAAGGCACAAGCAGGAGAGGGAGGAATAATAAAGAAGACGACGAACTCGAACAGGCTTTATATAATAGCGTGAAAGAAAAAGCCGAAAATTTGATGATCGTTGACCTGCTTCGAAATGATTTATCTAAGATGGCCGAAAAAGCATCTGTCCATGTTTCAAAATTATTCGAAGTTGAAAAATACCGCACACTTTTAACGATGACTTCAACCATTGATGCGACCCTTAATGACAAATATTCAGCTCTTGACGTTTTGGCGTCAGTATTCCCATGCGGCTCGGTGACAGGTGCTCCAAAAATAAGAGCCATGCAAATCATCGAACAATTGGAAAAAACAGAGCGCGGCATTTATACGGGCGCGATTGGGTATTTTACACCGGGTGGTGATATGTGCTTTAGCGTACCGATCAGAACGTTAACGATAGATAAATCAGGTAAAGGCGAGTTGGGAATTGGTGGGGCAATCGTCGCTGACAGCAATTGTATAAGCGAATATGATGAATGTTTGCTCAAAGCACAATTTGTCACTAAAAGTTTTGTCAATTTTGATCTGATTGAAACGATCTTATACTCAAAGGCGGAGGGCTATCATTTTCTCGAGATGCATCTTGATCGGATGGAGGCATCGGCCCAATATTTTAATCATGCATTTAATAGCCAGCAGATCATTAAAGAACTTCACCATCATCAAAAATTTATAACTTCTGATGATGGACAAACCTTTAAAGTACGATTGCTTTTATCGCCGCGCGGTAATATTTCTATTACGTCAAATGAGCTAGAGCAAAAACCTGACCAGAAGCGCCCATCTGTAGTTTTATCAAAAGAAAAGGTCGATAGCCAAGACCCAATGTTGTTTCATAAAACAACTGACCGTGAATTTTTTAACCGTAACTCTCAATTATATTCTGATAAAACCGCATGCTTTGATGTAATTTTCTTAAACGAACGCGACGAACTTACCCAAGGAAGCTATACCAATATCGTCATTAAAAAAGATGGAACTTATTATACACCCGCGCAGCATTGTGGATTATTGCCGGGAATATATAGGCAAACTTTATTGGAAAGTGAGACGCTCAACTGTGTTGAGAAGGTCCTTTATATGGAAGATTTAAAGAGCGCGGATCATATTTATTTGTGCAATGCAATTAGAGGTCTGGTTGACGTCAAATTTGTTAACCAATAAGCATAAATTAATGCTTTCTTAACTGATTTAAATAAAATTTTATAGATTAATTACCTGTTTTCAATGGTTTAGGTGAGGCGTGACGTCAAATAGTTTTACGGTTTATTAAGACATTTCAGGCATTATATGAACAGTGAACAGTTTGTTATAAGAATATTTATTAAAAACAGACTAAATTTAGTGAATTTAAATCAAGGTAAATTTTATGCGAGTATTAGCGGTAACATCTCAAAAGGGTGGGTCAGGCAAAACGACCTTAAGTGGGCATCTTGCGGTTCAAGCAGAATTAGCGGGCGCAGGTCCAGTTGTTTTGGTCGATACAGATCCACAAGGTAGTTTAACAGCATGGTGGAATGAGCGTGAGGCGAGTACGCCTGCTTTTGCACAAACAAATGTGTCACGATTAATGACGGATTTGGATCAATTGCGTGCACAAGGCTTTAAGTTAGCGATCATTGATACGCCACCAGCCATTACATTGGCTATTCAAAGTGTGATTGCGGTTTCTGATCTTATTCTTATCCCAACACGTCCTAGCCCCCATGATTTACGCGCGGCCGGAGCGACGGTGGAACTTGCGGATCGAAGCGATAAGCCGTTTATGTTTGTAATAAACGCGGCAACACCGCGCGCTAGAATTACCAGTGATGCTGCAATTGCTTTATCGCAACATGGCACCGTATCGCCGACAACCGTACATCAACGTACAGATTTTGCCTCGAGTATGATTGACGGCAGAACAGTGATGGAAATTGACCCAAAATCGAAAAGCTCAAAGGAAATTGTTGAGTTATGGGAATATGTCAGTGATCGACTTGAAAAGAACTTTAGAAGGATTGTCTTTCAGCATCAGGCCCAAAATAGACGGCCAACAGTACAAAATACAAGATTTGGGCGCCGTCAGGCTGAAGTTTAAGTGTTATTGAGAAAAAGGACACAGTATAATGAGTACAGTTAAAAAAGAAGCACGGCTATCAAGTTTACTATTAGCAAGAAAAGGAGCCGCAGCGCCGTCACATACGGATCATCGTTTTACCAGACAAGCCTTTGATCAGTTTGAAACTTATAGTCAAGATAGAATGTTATCGGATGTTCATCAAGAAGGCGTTAGCCAAGATGAAGATGTTAATAGTCATGAATTAAATGGTGTGATTGCTGAGATTAAGACCCTTAAAGCAAAACAAACGAACATTGGTTCAAAACAAATTAAGAGCACAAAAATTAAGAAAACTGCGGCTCATAAAAATGTAAGTGGCAAAAGAATTGCGATGACACTTAGGATGGCGCAAGAAAACCATCTTAAATTAAGATTATATGCAGCCTATTCAAGAAAAAGTTGCCAAGAAATTATTTCAGAAGCCTTAGATTACTATTTGAATAAAAGTGAAGATGTTGGTGTTGAAAATAAATATAAATATCAAGTTAAAAGATAGAGTTGATCAATTAAAATGAATTAATTGGTTGAAAAGAATTGGAATTTATTATGACGAATATTAGTGGAAATGAAAAAACAACAGATATGGTGCAAAGGTTTAATTTTAAACCTTTAGCCATCATGGTCATGCCGTTTTTTATGGCCGCTTGCTCAAACGGTGGGATGGAAAATGCCGCGATACCTGTTTATAGAACGACGGATCAAAATACAAAAATGGCTGCTGTAGAACCAGGTAGAAGCAATAATAGCTTTTTAGTTCTTGCAAACGAAATGGTAGAACAAGGTGATTATTCAGCAGCGATACCGCTCTATAGACGAGCTCATAAATCACAACCTTCCAGTGCGGCGCCGCTTGTCGGTCTTGGCACAAGCTTAAGTGCGATCGGTCAATATAACGACGCTACTGTTGCTTTTCAGCAAGCTATAAGCAAAAATGGACAAAATCTTGGTGCTTTAAAAGGGCTAGGATCAAGTTATCTTGCTTTAAACAGGCCAACACGAGCTATTCCATTTTTACAACAAGCTGTAAGGTTTAATCCAAAGGATGTAGATGCTATTAGCTCACTTGCTCTTGCTCTTGATATGCAGGGCCACAGAGCGGCATCATTAGAAATTTATAAGGACGGCCTTAGAGTTGACCCAAATAATTTAAAACTTCTAAATAATTATGGGTTGTCGTTAGCTTTACAGTCACGTCATGACGAAGCGATTGCCATTTTAAAGCAAGCCGCACAACATAAAGATGCTGGCGCGACCCATCGTCAAAATCTTGCCATGGCTTATGCTTTATCCGGTAATGAGACAATGTCAGCACGGTTACTTTCTATTGATAGTAGTCCTGATATGACCAATAGTAATCTCAATTATTTTAGGGTATTAACGAATTTACCTATGGATGATCGATTTAATGCAGTTCTTAATCAATCAGAAAATGATAAAACAGATACTAGCGACGCCGCTAATGAAATTTATAATGATGATGATAATGAATTAACAAAAAGTATTACGGTAGCACGTCTTGTGGAAGTGCCGCCAGAGCCAGTGGCTATGATTGAACCTGAAATAGTGGTGCCAGAACCAGAAGATGACGGTGTCCCTGCATTGCTTGGTCCAGAAGGATGGGCCTTACAAATTGCGGCGTACCGTACTAAAGAAGAACTTCGTCCTGGTTGGGATAAACTCAAAGCTAAATATTCTGATATTATTGGAGCCTTAGAGCCACGCCGTTCTGAAATTGATTTTGGTGACAATGGTTCCGAGCCAAGTGGTTATTTCTACAGACTTAACGCCGGCCCACTGACAAGTTACGCCGAAGCGCGTGATGCCTGTAAGGCTATTAGCGAGCTTGGTACTGATTGTTGGGTCCGCCCACCAGAAGTCAAAGAAGGCGATCTTCCTGAGACGGAAACTGATAAGAAGCTTGCCGACCAATTTAAATATAGAGAGACACTACCACCACAAGAAGATGGCAGTCTCTAATATATAATGATTATAAAAATTAAAACACTTCCTAGATTAAATTCTAGGAAGTGTTTTTTTATGGTTTAAGCGGCTTGTTGCGACGTTAAAATAGCAAATATAGCATCACTGCTATTGGTTCCTCTAAGTTGTTCACAGATGGTTTGATCGCGCAAAATACGTGAAACCTTGGCAAGTGCTTTTAAATGATCGGCACCCGCCTGTTCAGGAACGAGGAGGAGGAAAATAAGATCAACGGGTTGATCGTCTATGGCATCATAACTAACGGGCTTTTCCAATTTGGCAAATATACCGAATATCTGTTTAAGTTCAGAAAATCGACCATGAGGAATAGCAACACCGTGGCCAACACCCGTTGAGCCGAGGCGTTCACGTTCCATAAGCACATTAGCAATTTCAAAAGGCTCATAGCCAATATGTTTATTTGCTATATTGCCAAGTTCCTGCAAAATTTGTTTTTTGCTGGTTGCCTTAAGGCTTGGGAAAATTGATTGTATATTGATCAAATTAGAAATATCCATCTGGATACGACCTCTTCGTTGTTATTATTTATTACTTAGTTTTAGGATCGATCCAGCCGATATTGCCGTCTGGCCTTCTGTAAACCACATTAATTTCCCCATGTCCGCTATTGCGAAACATTAGGGTCTGTAAATTGCCAAGATCAAGTCTCATAACAGCGTCACTTACTGTGGCCTCTGGTATATCCATATCCATTTCGGCAATTATAACGGGTTGATCATTGTTATCATCATTATCATTTTCCGTTGTAGCTTCAAAGACGTTATATTGTGCTTTATAGACAGCATTAAGGTCTTCTTTGCTATTGTTTCTTTCTTTATGATGATTTGTGATGCGACGTTTATAGCGGCGCAGGCGTGTCTCCATTTTATCTGCGGTGGTATCAAAGGCGGCATAGATATCAGTTTCTTCACCGCTTGATTGTAAATAAATGCCGTGACCAATATGGATGCTGCAATCGGCGCGATGCAAATGTGCATTTTTCGATAGGGTAACATTGCCGTCGATTGTATGACTGAAATATTTTTTTACACTTCCTTCTAGGCGACTTTCTATATGTTCCTTTAATGAGGTGCCAATATCTAGTTGTTTTCCAGTTACAGTAATTTTCATTTTAGTCAGATCCTATCTCAGATAGCTTAAAACATATATACCCTCAAGGGCATTGATATAAAGTCGCGCAAATTAGTGTTTAGTGACTGCTCTGTCAAGTATTCACATTAATATCGCTTTTTATATATCAATATAGGTTTAAAAACCTTGCTCTTAAAATCGACCTATTTTAAGGAACGCTATCAGTAAGTTCCTTATTATATGTTAAATTATAGGACGGGGTTTTTCATTCTTCTTCTAATAATAGAAGATGGTATTTGTAAGGATTCTCTGTATTTTGCCACGGTTCTCCTTGCTATATCAATGCCTTCGGCCCTAATTATCTCAACAATTTTATCGTCGGATAATATTTTCTTCGGGCTTTCATCATCAATGAGTTCTTTAATTTTATACTTTATTGATTTAGAGGAATATTGGTTATCGCTATTTAATGATGATATAGCATTGGTGAAGAAATATTTCATTTCGAATATTCCTCTTGGTGTCGAGATATATTTGTTAGTTGTAACCCGACTCACAGTGCTTTCATGCATTTCAATGGCATCTGCAATGGTCTTAAGATTAATTGGCACCAAATATTGGACGCCGTCCTCCAAGAATTTTTTTTGTATACGCACAAGCTCGCTTGAAACTTTTAAGATAGTTCTTGCCCGTTGGTCGAGGGCGCGTACAAGCCAATTGGCTTTGATAATACAGTTATCAATATATTCTTTATCTTCTTTTTTAGTGGGCTTGCCGCCGATCTGATTAAAATAATGATTGTTGGTCAGGACTTTTGGCAGCGTTTCATTATTTAATTCAACGAGCCATTTTCCTTTTGGTGATTTTTTAACGTAAATATCAGGGATAATTGTATAGACAGTTTCTTCGCCAAACTCCAATCCAGGTTTGGGATTTAAAGATTTTATTTCCTCAACCATATCAAGGAAATCTTCTTTATTTACATTACACATCTGTCTGAGTTCGCTAAATTTTCGTTCGCCAAGCATCTCCAGATTATCAAGAAAAATTTCCATAATAGGATCGTAACGATCGTTATTGATTTGTTGGATTTTTAAACATTCGCTTAAATTTCTTGCAAAAACACCAAGTGGTTCCATGGTTTGGGCAATTTTAAAAATCCGCTCTATATCATCGATATCACAACCACAACGACTGGCAATTAAAGAAGTTTCTTCATTAATATAACCAGCTTCGTCCATAAGCCCGATAAGATATTGAATAATGATTTTTTCATAAGGTTTCGCTTGTAAGAGCATAAGCTGTGCATCAAGATGTTCTTTAAGAGAGACAGTACTAGATTGTCTTTGATCTGCGGAAGTGTCGGTATATTCGAAATTACCAGCACCACCTGTAATCATGTTGCTACCATTTAAACCAAGATTTTGAGACGGGTTTGCGCCAATATTATCGGCAAAGCTATCATCGTAAATTTCAGAATAATCCGTATCCAACGGGGTGTCATCTGAGGCATCACTCGGCATAGTATTTTGCATAAAATCATCAGAAGTTTTCATATCTTCTTTATCTGTTGCCCCGGAGGCGCTATTTTCACCCTCGCCAACATTGTTTTGTTCTGTTGATGATTTTTCCTCTCCTATAGGCTCAGAGGATCTTTCGCCATATTCTAGTAAAGGATTTTGTGCAACCTCTTCGGCGACAAACTCCACCAATTCGGCGCTGGAAAGTTGCAGCATTTTAATAGCTTGCTGGAGCTGGGGTGTTAAGACCAGCGATTGGCTTTGCTTTATATCAAGACGCGGCGTAAGAGCCATTTATATTTTCCTGTTATAAACTAAAATTTTCACCTAAATAAACACGCTTTACATCTTCGTTTTGGACGATTTCTTGTGGCGTGCCGGACATGAGAACCTGACCATCATGGATGATATAAGCTCGATCAATAATATCCAATGTTTCTCGTACATTATGATCGGTAATTAAAACACCGATGTTTCTGTCTTTTAAATGAGACACTAAATTACGAATATCTGCTATGGCGATGGGATCAATCCCCGCAAAAGGTTCATCAAGCAATATATATGAAGGCGAACTGGCAAGGGCGCGCGCAATTTCAACTCGTCGGCGCTCACCACCTGATAATGCTAGTGCGGAAGATTGTCTGAGATGCTGGATAGAAAACTCATCAAGCAGGCTTTCTAATTTTTCATTGCGCTTCATGGAATTAGGTTCGCAAATTTCAAGCACGGACCAGATGTTCTCTTCTACGGTCATGCCGCGAAATATGGATGATTCTTGTGGCAGATACCCTATGCCTAATCGTGAACGTCTATACATAGGCATATGGGTAATATCATGCCCATCAAGCAAGATCCGTCCGCTATCGGGTTTGATCAGCCCGATCATGGCATAAAACCCTGTTGTTTTACCCGCTCCATTAGGGCCAAGCAGGCCGACAATTTCGCCTTTCCTAATTTGCATAGAAATACCACGAAGAACGATTTTTTTACGATATTTCTTCTCAATAGCATCAACCACAAGTCCTTCATCTAATGATGAGGAGGGCGGGTTAGAGTCTTCCGATGGTTTGAGTTTTATTATCTTTTTCATATTACTTATTTTACTCTTAAAAAGATTAACAATATGTAAGCGGTTAATCTTTTATTAAATTATTTTTTCAACTTAATTTTGAGGGGGCGTAAATTGTCCACTCACTCTTTCTGAATTTTGGCCTCCTTCTACGCGCCCGCCGTCCATTGTTATTTGCCCTGTTATTAAATTCACTTGTAATCTTGGGCTTTTAATTTGACCGTCTGCATTATTTAAAACAACATTACCGCCAAGGGTAATGATTTTTTCTGCAAAATCATAAACGCCCCATGTGCTTCTTATGGTTTCAGTGGGTGAGGTCATAACCACATTGCCAGAAGCATCAAGCCTTGAAATAGACGATGATGAGTTTTCTTTTCTATCCCCTTCATAAAAAACTGTAATTCTATCCGATACCAATGACATGTCCGATTGGCTGACCACTACATTGCCAGTGAAGAGTGCAATATTTTCTTTTTGTTTCACTTCTAATCTATCGGCGCTAATGTCAACGGGGTTTTTTACGTCATGGTCCTTTAACGATGAAACTTGGGCATAAGCCCCTGAAACAGCAAATGAAAAGATAATGGCTACGTTAAGAATTAGCGACGTTAAGTTTTTTTGAGGTTTAATTTTGAAAATCAATTATCATTCCCTTCGGATTTGTCAATTTGATTATCGACAAAAATATTGAGCGGTTTATTGGGGTCAAAACTTATTTTTACATTACCATTTAAAGTAATGATTTCGTTTTGTACGTCAGCGTTAAAATTAACGGCGCTAAAATGGCCGAAAGGGGCGATCCCGGATATGCCATTTTTACCTAAGGCAATTTTATCAGCAATCAGGAATGTAGCTTCTGTAGAACGTAGTAAAAATCCAGTTTGTGATGTGATGGTTATTTCGCCGTCTAAATTCATAATCTGGGTGCCAGTATTAAGCACTCCCTTATTGGCAATAATTTCAATAGCTTCCCCCGTGGGTAAAGACATGTTCGCCACTAAATTAGTAAAAAAATAGTCAGCATGTTCATTTTCTTCGCGGTAAGCGCTATCGGCGGTTATTTTGACGGGATTGTTATTTTTATCAATATCAATATAGCTTGGTTTTATTACCTTTGCTTTTTCATCGCGCTCTTCAAGCTTATCTCTAGCAAGAGTGAAGCTGTTATTTTCGCGCGAAGATAATATAGGGTATAGAACCAGAGATAAAAAGGCGGTAAGTGTCAAGATCGGGATGATTATTTTAAGATAACTGGCACGGTTAAGCTGCCGCTCATTTTTATCAAATGAAACAGTCTTATGAGGTGTTAAAATTTGATCAGTATGATTATTCACTGTTTTTTTACCAACTTTTCTTTGCCATTTAGCTTGATTTCCTCTTTTGGTTTTGCCTTGATAATTGGCAAAGATGGCGAAATCAAGAAGACGCATATGACTATATTATAAATGTAATGCTTATGGGGGCGAGCTTCAAGGTAAAAGGCACGATTTTTGCTTAAATTTTATGGTTTCTGTATAAATTAAAAAGAATTTAGCTATGGGCGAAAATATCAATACTATCCCAACCCTCAAGGT
>CALDNY010000186.1 GCA_937914685.1 uncultured Kordiimonadaceae bacterium | reverse complement strand
ATTTGCGATGTGGATTGGACCATGGCGGCCCAAGCATTCACCCAGTTTCCCAAGGCTAAAAAATATAAAGATTATAGAAAACTTTTGGATCAAATGAGCGATCTTGACGCTCTTACCATTTCAACGCCGGATCACACTCACGCCGTGATTGCCCACGCGGCTATGCGGCGGGGCAAACATGTTTATGTGCAAAAGCCATTAACCAATAGTATACACGAAGCAAGGGTTCTGACAGAGGCTGCTGATAAATTTAAAATAGTAACCCAAATGGGCAACCAAGGCGCATCGGGCGCGGGCGTTGAGCAGATGATTAAATGGTTTGCAGAAGGAATAATCGGTAATGTGGCCCAAGTTCATGTCTGGACCAATAGACCGGTATGGCCCCAAGGCATAAAAAAGCCGACCGCTAAACCTGCGATGTTGGACGGATTAGATTGGGATAGTTGGGTTGGCCCAGCCAGTTGGGTAGATTATCACCCGCTTTATCATCCTTTTAAATGGAGAGGCTGGTGGAATTTTGGCACGGGTGCTCTTGGTGATATGGCGTGTCACCTTATTGATCCACCGTTTAGGGTTTTAGGATTGGGTTATCCAACGCAGGTTGAAAGCAGCGTTGGTGCCATATATTCGAAGGATTGGATAGCGGATTATTTTCCAGAATCTTGTCCGCCTTCCTCGCGAACGCAATTAACATTTCCGCCAAGCGATAAAAACCCTGTGTCCGTAAAGATGACGTGGACAGATGGCGGCCTTAGACCGTTTCATCCGGATTTAATTCCTGCTGATCATTCAATTGGTGATGATGACAGTGCAAATGGCGTTATCATGATCGGCGAAAAAGGCATTATGACCTGTGGAACTTACGCCGAAAATCCAAAAATTTATTTAAACTCAGGCGAAATAATTTTAGCACCGCCACAAGAAAATATCATTTCATTACCCGAAAATGGTCATCACCGTCATTGGGTAGAGGCTTGCAAACAAGGGTACGGCGGCATCAAGCATCAATCATTAACGTCTTCGTTTGATTTTGCGGGGCCGTTAACGGAATCAATTTTAATGGGTAATCTCGCCATTAGAAGTTATAATTTAAGGGAACAAGTTGGGGATAAAACCCAGTATCCAGGTCGTAAAAAATTACTATGGAACGGCAATGATATGAAAATAACAAACTTTGAGCCTGCTAACCAATTTGTTAAAAGAAATTATAGAGAAGGTTGGAGCCTTTAATAGATCTAATTTTTAAATCGCACATTTATTGCAAAGGGCCACCGACGGATCATTATTGAGCCTTTTTTTGTCTATGTCTTCACCGCAGTTAAGGCAATAGCCAAATTCGTCTTCTGTTATGCGGTTCATGGCGGCGGTTATTTTTTTAAGCTCAATGTCGCGGCGGCGTTTCACTTCTTCGGCCATAGCCTGACCCTGCAGGGCGTCCATGCGTGATAATCGGCCGACCGATGTTT
The DNA here is from genome assembly GCA_937914685.1 of uncultured Kordiimonadaceae bacterium. Classification (GTDB taxonomy): domain Bacteria; phylum Pseudomonadota; class Alphaproteobacteria; order Sphingomonadales; family Emcibacteraceae; genus Pseudemcibacter. The sequence goes on along the minus strand of CALDNY010000186.1, from coordinate 3,090 downwards.
GGTCTAAAACGACGGTATCTGAATTTTCTTTGGTTTCTAACATCAACTGCTCAAGTGTTTTTTGACGGGCAAGAAGCTGTTTTTTATAATCTATAGTCATGTCCTTATTTCAAAGACTGTAATCACCTCGCAGGCAAAACCAACAGGCAAGCTATTGGTACCAACAGCGGCGCGGGCGGCGAGGCCACGATCACCAAATAGATCACGAAATAATTCAGAGCAGCCATTAATGACCAAATGCTGTTCAGTAAAATCAGCCGTACAATTAACAATACCTTGAATTTGTACGCACTGAACAACCCGGTCAAGATCACCATCACAGGCTTTTTTAAGTTGTGAAAGTGCTCCAATCCCCGCGTCACGGGCAAAGCCGTAGCCCTGTTCTGTTGTAAAATCACGGCCAAGCTTTCCTTGATTACTTGGCCCTTGTCCGGCGATATAAACCAAATTATCAACAACGCGGTAAGGGGTATAGGCGGCGATGGGGGTTGATGCTTCGGGCAATATAATGCCGAGTTCTTTTAATTTAGCATCAATTTTTCCGCCCGAAACAACAGACGCTTCCTGTTGTGATTTTCCGCAAGCCGATAACACCGCAGCCATTAACGACGCGAATAAAGCACGCCGTAACATTATGCTATCTCAAAAATGGCGAGAACTTCGCAGGCAACACCAAGAGGTAAGCTGTTGGTGCCAACGGCGGCGCGTGCGGCAAGACCCGGCTCACCCCAAATATCACGGAATAATTCAGAAGTGCCATTAATAACCAGATGCTGTTCGGTAAAATCATCAGCAGAATTAACCAAGCCCTGAATTTGGATGCATTGCTTGACCCGATCAAGATTGCCGTCGCAGGCGGCCTTTAATTGACCGAGGATATTAATGCCCGAGGAGCGCGCGGCGGCGTAGCCATCGGCGGTTGTCATGTTTTTGCCTAATGTTCCTTTGATCAAACCATCTGGTCCCATGGGAATTTGTCCTGCAATATAAACTAAATTGCCCACTTTTCGCCATCCCACATAGGCCGCAACGGGGGCCTCGGCGGCTTTAACCTCAACACCAAGTTCAGCAAGTTTTGCGTCAATCTTACCCGTACTTTGGGCTGATGCTTTGCTTGAGATGACACTGGCGGCAAGGGCGCTGAGACCTGCGGCTGCAAAAAATGTTCTTCTTTCCATGGTTTTTCCTCATTATTTTATGATATATATTTTTGTTGTAACTAGTTAACCATTCTTATAGCTTCAATTAAAGGGAAAAATTTAAAAAGCTAATTTTATGCTCATTTTATAAAGGGGAATACTCATGAAAATTTCACATATATGTATGTTGTTTATTGGAATTTGTTGTTTTGCAATCAATTCATTATCATTTGCACAAGAAGCAGAACAGACAAAAGTCAACCGTGCGCCAATGGTTGTTCATGACAAAAACCCCTATCCGAGTACCTATCAGGCGTGGCCTACGCAATTAACAGCCATTATAAATGCCCATATTTTAATTGGTAATGGTGGGGAAATTGAAAGCGGTACACTGATTATGGACGGCGGTAAAATTATTGCTGTGGGTGAAAATATAAACATTCCAGAGGGGGCAATGCTGATTGATGCAAACGGTAAATGGCTAACGCCGGGCATTATTGATATGCATTCACATATGGGAATATGGACCGACGGTGGTAATGAAGTTAAAAGCCCGAACACGGCAGAGGTTTGGGGGGAGCATTCGATTTGGCCTCAGACCCCAAATTTTCCTGCGGCCTTGGCGGCGGGGGTGACAACCCAACAAAACTTGCCCGGTTCCGCTAATCAATTTGGCGGACGCGGGGTTACCCTTAAAATGGTTCCAAGCCGCACCACCGAAGGAATGAAATTTCCCAATGCCCCTTACGGGGTAAAGATGGCTTGCGGTGAAAACCCAAGAAGAGTGCATAAATCACAGGGCCGTCCTTCTACGGCAATGGGGACTTTTGCAGGTTATCGCTCATCGTGGATAGATGCGACGGAATATAAAAAATCATGGGATAATTATGAAGCGGATTATAAGGCCGGAAAAGACGTCAAAGCCCCAAAACGGGATTTGAAACTGGAAACCCTTATGGGCGTGCTTAATGACGAGATTTCCATTCAAATGCATTGCTACCGCGCTGATGAAATGGTTGATGTCATTAATATGGCCAAAGAATTTAATTATAAAATCACCGCTTTCCATCATGCTGTCGAAGCCTATAAAATTGCAGACATTTTGGCTAAAAATGATATTTGCGCAGGAATGTGGGCCGACTGGTGGGGCTTTAAATTGGAAAGCTTTGACGGGATTGATGAAAATATTCCCATGGTGGCAGCGGCGGGAGGTTGCGCCATTGTTCATTCAGACAGCGATACGGGCGGACAACGCCTTAACCAAGAGGCGGCAAAGGCGTGGGCAGATGGTGAAAGGGTAGGCTTGCATTTTAGCCGTGGTGAAGTTTTTAAATGGCTAACCTTAAACCCTGCTAAATCCATTGGCCTTGATGATCAAATAGGGTCGCTTGAAGTGGGCAAAAATGCAGACGTGGTGATCTGGAATAGGGACCCGTTAAGTGTTTATGCACTAGCCGAGAATGTTTATATTGACGGCGCTCTTCATTATGACCGAAATGATGCTGACCATCAGTGGATTACCGATCACGCCTTAGGCTATGTAACAGCAGGAGATCACCAATGAGAGATTTTATTGTGATAAATTTTATTATGAAAAGTTTTATATTAATGGTCGCTTTTATGACAACCTCGGTAATGGCAGAGACAATCGCTATTACGGGCGGCAAACTTTATACTATATCCTCTGGTATTATTGAAAATGGTACACTGATTATTGAGGACGGTAAAATCACGGCAGTTGGCACCGATATCAGCATTCCTAAAGGAGCGCGGATCATTGATGCTCGGACTAAATATGTGACCCCCGGCATTATTAGCAGCAATAGCACTTACGGCCTTTCAGAAGGTGCGCCGAGCAAATTTTCTAGTGATGATAGTGCAAGAGGGTCTGGTTTTACGGCGGCTTTTCAAATTAAATACGCGCTTAATTCGGCTTCAATCGTGATCCACG
>CALDNY010000185.1 GCA_937914685.1 uncultured Kordiimonadaceae bacterium | reverse complement strand
AATGCTAGCGCCTTGTGATAATATTATTTCAGCGCATTTTGCCATATCACCAGGCGTTATCGGAAGCTCGGGATGATCTGATTTTTGTCGGCGTGCGCCGTTGGGGGCGGACATGATGACAAGGGGCTTATTGCTCATTAAAAACGTCCGCCATGATCATCTTTAATTTTTCAATAAATTGATCAATATGTTGTTCTTGTAAAATATAAGGCGGGGCAATTAATAAATGACTACCGAGATTATCTTGCATTGAACCGCCGCCAGGATAGCAAATAAGACCATTTTCCATGACGGAATTTTTTAATTTTTTGGTAATTTGCAAATGGTCAGCAAAGGGGGTTTTGCTTTCTTTATCAGCGACAAATTCAATGGCCCGAAAAAGCCCGCGTCCACGAATATCGCCAACATAAGGATGATCATTAAAGGCATCGATCAAAGCCGCTTGTAAATTTTCGCCTTGAATTTTGACATTTTTCAATAAATCTTCTTGGTCAATAACATTGAGCACAGCAAGTCCGGCCGCGCAAGCGCTAGCATGGCCCACATAAGTATGACCATGATTAAAGCCGGCGGCATTATCGATGAAAACCTGATGGATTTTAGCTCGTGCAATAGTGGCGGCGAGGGGTTGATAGCCGCCGGCGATGCCCTTGGCTAAAGTGACAATGTCTGGCAAAAAATCATCTTGTTCGTGGGCAAAGAAAGTACCCGTGCGACCAGAGCCGCACATTATTTCGTCCGCAATTAACAAAATATCATATTGATCACAAATTTCGCGAATACGCTTAAAATAACCGATCGAGGACGCTACAACCCCAAGGGAAGCTCCGACCACCGGTTCGGCGATAAAAGCGGCGATATTTTCTGATCCTTCTTTTAAAATTATTTCTTCAAGTTCGTTGGCGCACCGTAGCGCATATTGTTGCTCCGTTTCATCTGCGTGTAGTCCTCGGTAACTATAACACGGGCCAATACGGGGCCAGTCGAGTAGAAGATCACCCATGACGCGGCGGCGCGGTAAATTACCGCTTATGGATAAGGCGGCATATGAATTGCCGTGATAACTGTGGGTGCGGCTGATAATTTTTTGTTTTTTTGTTTTTCCCAATATTTTCCAATATTGCCATACCAGTTTAAAGGCGGTTTCATTAGCCTCTGTTCCTCCTGAGGTGAAATAGACTTTTGCATTGGCTTCTGATGCATTGGCTTCTGAAAATTTTGCACTAATGATTTCGGCTAATTTTTCTTGGGGGTCATTGGTAAAAAATGCGGTATGGGCAAAACTCATGGTTTTTATTTGCTCACATAAAGCATCAACCACTTTTGGATGGGAATGACCAACCGGCGAGACCGCCGCACCACCACTCATATCAAGATATTGGTTGCCTGTTTCATCAAAAATATACATGCCATGAGACTTTACGGCCTTTGGATAGCTTTTGGTAATATCCCTATAAAAAACATTTGACATCAACGTAATCCTATTAAGCTCTAAAATATTATTTTAAGTTTTTTGAGCTTATCAAGCTTTATAATTTGCGCAAGATAAAGTTACGTTAGTGTGGCAATGTTGGCATGTTAAGCTACTTTTAAATGGCTGACCGATAAATGGTCAAGGGCATTGATTAAATCTGCCAAAATATCTTCTGGCGTTTCTAAGCCTACGGAAAGGCGCACTAAGCCGTCTGATATATCATGTTCGGCGCGTTCCTCTGGGCTATAGGCGGAATGGGTCATGCTGGCAGGGTGTTGAATGAGCGTATCCACATCACCGAGGCTGACAGCGCGTTTGATTAGATTTAAACCATTCATCAATTTTGCTCCTGCTGCAAGCCCTCCTTTTAATTCAAAGGCAATCATACCCCCAAATTTTTTCATCTGACGTTTTGCAAGCTCATGTTGTGCGAAGCATTTAAGACCAGGATAATAAATATTTTCAATGGCGGGATGCGCTTCTAATTGAGCGGCTATAAATTCTGCACTTTTGCAATGACGATCCATGCGAATTTCTAATGTTTTTATCCCCCTCATTATTTGGTAAGCGGTCAGCGGAGCCATTACGGCACCAGTCATATCCTTAAGTCCTTCAAGGCGAATGCGAGTGATGAGTTCAGCAGACCCGACCACAAGCCCCGCAACCAAATCGCCGTGACCGCCAAGGTATTTAGTGGCGGAGTGGACGACAATGTCTGCACCCAATGATATGGGGCGGCATAAATAAGGGGTGGCGTATGTGTTGTCAACAATGGTTGTGGCGCCATATTCGTGGGCAATAGCCGCAACAGCGGTAATATCGACCAAACGCATGTTAGGATTAGCGGGGGTTTCAAAATAAACCACAGTGGTTTTATCATTGATGGCGGCGCGAACATTTTCAGGGTCCTGCATATCAACATAAACCACACTGACGCCAAATTTTGTTAAGCCGTGTTGAAAATAAGAAAAGGTGCAGCCATATAATGTTTTATCAACAATGATCTGATCACCTTGCTTTAAAAGTGTCCATAAAGTCGATGTGATTGCGCCCATGCCAGATGCGGTGGACAATGCGGCCTCTGCGCCTTCTAGGCTAGCGATGCGAGTTTCAAGAAGCTCTAATGTGGGGTTGGAAATTCGGCTATAAAAATGGCCTTTTTGCTCGCCTGCAAATAATGCAGCTCCATGCTCAGCACTTTCAAAAGTGAATGTTGATGTCATATGGACGGGCGGTACAAGAGCGCCCTGGTTCGCATTGCTTTCATCTTGTCCGTACCCTTCATGAATGGCACGGGTTGAGAAACCTAATTGGTTTTTAGAATCAATTTCAAAAGTCATAAGCTTGCTCCAGTAATCATCAACGTTAAATCTATAAGGTGATTATAACATATACTCATGGCAATGTTCTTGCGTTTTTAATTAAGATATGGTTATATATTAGCAGAAAATGCTAAGGATTTAGATATGGACGCAATTGACGGTAAAATAATTAGGACTATGCAGCAGGATGGCCGATTAAGTAATCAGGACTTGGCCGATAAAGTTGGTCTTTCGCCATCCCCTTGTTTAAGGCGGGTCAGAAATTTGGAAAAAACAGGTGTTATAAAAGGCTATACAGCCATAATAGATCAGGAAAAATACGGCCTAGCGCTCAATATTTTTGTCAATATTCGCCTTGAGCGCCATTCGGACGATTGTATTAAATCTTTTGAACGGGGGATTGGTTTATTAGACGAGGTTATGGAATGCTATTTAATGACGGGCAAATCCGATTATCTCCTGCATGTGGTCAGCAAAGATCTTAAAACTTATGAA
>CALDNY010000184.1 GCA_937914685.1 uncultured Kordiimonadaceae bacterium | reverse complement strand
AACGCCCAAAGCAGACGACCAAGATGATGATATTAAACATATTGACAGCAACGGCTCCCTATTAGTCGCAGGCGATACAGTGGTGTTGATTAAAGACCTCAACGTAAAAGGCGCAGGCTTCACCGCTAAGCGCGGTACAGCGGTCAGAAACATATCCCTAGACCCCAACAACGAAAAACACATCGAAGGCCGCGTAGAAGGCCAGCAGATCGTCATCTTGACCGAGTTTGTCAAAAAGAAATAACATCTAGCTTGGATCATAATGGGGAATGCCGCGTCTTGTGCCCTCACCTTTGTTTCACCCTGACATCATCGAAGACATTGGAGCCAGGGTGGGTGATTATTTGGTCGCCTTCATTTAGGCCTTCTGTGATTTCGGCTATGCGGTCATTGATCCGCCCTACCCCTACTTGACGCAATTGGGTTACACCATCAACCACTTTAAACACTGACCATTTTCCTTCGTCTCTAAAAAGGGCACTTAAAGGCAGATAGGGCGCGTTTTCAGCACGATCAATGATAATGCTCGCTTCCACCCTAAAGGCGTCCCCTAAGCCTTTCCATTTTTCCAGAGGGTCGATAAAATCTAGATATATATTAACCCGTTGTTCCTCAACCCCTAGTGCGGAAATTTTTGTAAAGCCAGAGGGGGAAACCACCCGTACTTGGGCTTTAATATCTTCTGCGCCGCCCCAGCGTTTGATCAAGGCTGTATCACCCATTTTCACTTTAACCGCATCACGCGATAACATTTCAATGACAATCTCTAACTGATCAGGATTACCAACCTCGACCAACGGCGTGCCCGCAGGGATCACCCCTTCGCTTTTATGAAGTATCCGCAGTACTTTGCCATTAACAGGCGAATGAACCAATAGGCTACTGCCTGTTTCATTATCATTATTAGGTTGCAATAGTCTCGCTTTTGCCGATGCCAACACGGAATTGGCCACTTCCATGCCTGCCTTGGCGGTATTTAATTCTGTTTTTCGCAGGCGTACTAATAATTCTGCTTGCTCTAAACGGGAGATCGAAACATTGCCATTATTATAAAGTTTTTCTGTGCGTTTGTATTCGGCCTCGGCGAATTCTAATTCCGCTTGCGAGCGTTCTAACTTTGCCACTTCAAAGCCTCTAGCGGCCTCGGCTCCTTGAATGTCGGCTTGGGCTTGGATTTCCGTGCGGCTGTCTAAAAACCGTGGATCAGCAGGGCTCATATTGGCAATTACCGTAATACCCGCAAGCACCGTATCACCGGGTTCGCTTTCGATGCGCATCACTCGGCCTTCGATTGGTGAATATACCACATATATATCGTGAATTTTGGTTTTGCCCTCGCCTTCCATTGTCACCAACACATCACCGCGTTTGACCACATCCATGTCAACAAGAACCGCGTTTGGAATAAAGGCATAAATCAGCAATGCCGCAGCAAAGATGCCTAATCCAATTTTAATATATGTTTTTATTTTTTTCATTTGAGTTTATTCAACCCCCTTTTGCGCCGTTACAAGGTCAATTTTATCCACTTGTCGCCAAACAAGGTAAAAAGATAATAATGCGCTTAATAAAACAATAATAACAGCGTAGCCATAAGTATCATTATTTATATAAAGCGGCATACGAAATAGTTCAGTATCTAACGAGCCTACCATGCCTGCCATTAGTCCATAACCAATTATCATGCCCAAAGGAATGGCAATCAACACAACAATAGCAAGCTCGCCAAAAAGAATGTACGCAACCTCGCCCCGGGTTAAACCAAGCACCCTTAAGTTAGCAAGCTCACGCGATCTTTCAGAAAAGGCAATACGCGCCGTGTTATAAATCACGCCAAAGGCTATTAACCCTGCAAAAATTACATAAACGGCCATCATCCGCATCATGTTTTCGTCCATGATTTCTTCGAAAATTATCCGCATTAAAGTCATATTAGCCACGCCAATGATTGACGGAATTTTCTTGATGTTTTGATAAAGTGGGCCGTTCCAATTAGGGTCAACCATAATCGCCGCCCCGCTAATCACCGGCCCTTCATTCAAAAAGCTATTCAAGCGATCAATATCCATAATCGCACCAATGCCAATGAATTCTTCGTAGATGGCACTGACGGTTAAATTAAGCACGGGTCTTCGTTCTTCGAGCACATCAGCCCTAACCACATCGCCCACCTCAACATGAAGAATTTCTGCCAGTTTTTTCGACAAAATAAAGCCATTTTTGTTAACTTTAATGGGGCTTAGATCTTTATTAAGGACGCGGTGCAGATCAGGTTCCGCTATTATTCCCATAATGGCTGTGCGTTTTTTATAATGTTTAAAGCTTAATTGAACGGGCACGTTCCTGATCGGCTCCACATTAAGCACGCCGGGCATAATTCTTATTTCTTCTAGGGCGCGGCGATGGCGCGGTTCAACAAAATTTATCATCAAATCTTCACGGTTACTGACATCATATTGAACATTCATCATGTAATCCATGGCGTCTTCCATGGAAAAACTGAATATAAGAATGGCAAGGGAAAGGCTGACCCCTAATGAGGATAATAAAGCGCGAATGGGTCTTCGTTCAATTTGACGAAGGACAATTCGCGATAAGAATGAAAAGGCTTTATCAATTTTAAGCCTTTCCAAAATAGTTTCTTTAAACCGTGTTGGGGATTCTGCCCGCATAGCCTCCGCCGGCGGTAAATTAGCCGCGCGTTTCATAGCAATTATCGTGCCCAAAGCCGCGGCAGCAGCGCAAAAAGCCACAGATAAAATCATTACATCAATCGAATATGAATATTTAAGATAAGGAAAATGGAAATATTCACCGTACATCTCAAGCAGTCCTGAACCAAGCCAGATCCCACCCACAAGGCCAATGATACTGCCCACCACAACGATCAGCATCACCATGCGTAAAAAATGAAACGCGATTTCAATATCACGGTAACCAACCGCCTTTAACATACCAATCACCACGCGCTGGGTCGCCACTTGGCGCGTCATCACCACATTAATTAAAAATCCCGCCACGCTTAAAAATATCAATGGTG
>CALDNY010000183.1 GCA_937914685.1 uncultured Kordiimonadaceae bacterium | reverse complement strand
AATAACAAATATTCTTGTCTATGGGAATCTTTTAGTTATGCTGAGGTCTCATATAGCCATTTTCATCACCTTGCACCACGCTATTATATGGATTTAGCAGGGACGTGTCTTCAGCATTATAATGTAGAAAATCAACGTCAGTTACTTGAAGTTCAAACGACTTTCTAAATAAACAAACTTCACCGATCCAGTAAGGAAGTGAGACAGTTTGAGTTTTCCATTCTGGTAGCATGCTATTAGGTCACTTTGTTTTTGATTTTTTTATCGGCATTTTTGATTTTTTTTATCGGCAATTTATAGGCGTATATAATTTAGAATTGGTTAAACTATTAAAGTTTAGGGATATTAAACTTTGTTATCCAAGCGCTTAACTTGGTTATTGAAAATATTAAAATAACATTTGTACTAATTTTGTTCTTGCTTTATTCTAAAAATAACGGTATATGTTCTCAATAGAGGAGAAATATTATGTCGTTCACTTTTAAACAGAAAAAAATATGCTTCCAAAAAGGGCTTTATAAATGCCCTTTGCCACCTGTTGAACTTAGCCGCTATTGGTCGGACTATGACTGGTTCAAACATGTAGATACTTACGGTGTTTGGTGTCATTAAAATATATGATCACTAAAGCGCGTTAAGGGGAATCTTTAAATAACTCGTTCCATTGTCATCAGCCGGTGGAAATTCGCCAGCCCGCATATTGACCTGCACAGAGGGCAAAATCAGCTTTGGCATGCTTAATTCCGCGTCACGTTCTGTTCTGGCTTTTATATATTGATCACGGCTTTTACCAGCTAAATGAATGTTATCTTCTTTTTGTTGACCAACAGATGTAACCCATTGATATTCTCTTCCGCCCGGGGCGTAATCATGACACATATAGAGGATTGTTTGATCCGGTAGTGATAAAATACGTTGGATTGAATTATAAAGCTCGCCAGCATCACCGCCGGGGAAATCACATCTTGCCGTACCATAATCGGGCATAAACATGGTATCACCAATGAAGCATGCACCATCAATCAGATACGTGACGCAAGCTGGTGTATGGCCCGGAGTGTGCAATATTGTGGCCTCGATATTGCCTATTTTAAATGTCTCATTATCGTTAAATAAATGATCAAATTGGCGACCATCCGTTGCGAAAGATTTTTCAGCGTTAAATATGTTCGCGAAAGTATTTTGAATAAGGGGAACTTTATTGCCAATGCCTGTTTTTCCGCCAATTTCTTGTTTTAAATAAGGGGCAGCGGACAAGTGATCCGCATGAACATGAGTTTCAACGATCCACTGACATTGATAGGCATTCTCTATAATATAAGCAATGATCTGATCTGCGGATTTCGTGCTCGTGCGTCCTGAAGCAGGGTCATAATCAAGCACAGGATCAATGATTGCACAAGCCATGCTCGAGGGATCAGCAACCACATATGTGACTGTATAAGTATTGAGGTCGAAAAATGCTTTAACAACTGACGTTGAATTTGATGCCATGATTATACCTTAAATTTTTAGTTGTTGAACGACGGATGTGAAATAAAAATAATCCCCTATAAAATAAACTTCGATAAATCAGATGTATCGGCCAGATCACCGATATGTTTGGTGATATAATCCGCGTCTATGGTCACTACAGTTGCCGACATATCTGTGGCTTCAAAACTAATTTCATCCAAAATGCGTTCTAACACAGTATGGAGCCGCCTTGCGCCGATATTTTCAACACTTTCGTTTATTTTAGCTGACATTTTGGCAATAGAAGCGATACCATCATCTGTGAAATTTAAGGTAATATCTTCTGTTCCGAGTAACGCCACATATTGCTTGATCAAGCTGTAATCGGGTTCCACAAGAATATGTTTGAAATCATCCTCAGTAAGGGCGTCAAGCTCAACACGAATTGGTAGACGGCCTTGTAATTCAGGTAGTAAATCTGATGGTTTAGCCACCGTAAAAGCACCCGATGATATGAATAATATATGATCGGTTTTAATATTACCATGTTTAGTAGATACAGTGCAGCCTTCGATTAATGGCAATAGATCCCGCTGAACCCCTTCGCGGCTTACTTCACCGCTATTGCGGTTGGCTTTTCCTGCTATTTTATCAATTTCATCAATAAAAACGATACCACTTTGTTCGGTATTTTCAATGGCCTCGCGAATGATGCTGTCTTCGTCTAAAAGCTTTTCCCCTTCGTCGCCTGCTAATATTTCTAAGGCGTCGGCAACGCGCAGTTTTTTCTTTTCGGTTTTTTGCCCCATGGATCCCCCCAGAATATCGCCAAGGTTAAGCATTCCCATGCTGGCACCTGGCATACCCGGAATATCAAAAGATGGCATGTTGGAGCTTTGACTTTCAACCACATCAACCTCAATTTCTTTATCATCAAGATCGCCTTCACGGAGCATTTTACGAAATTTTTGTCGCGTATCATCGCCCGCCGTTGATCCGACTAGGGCATCAAGAACCCTTTCTTCTGCTGAAAGCTCGGCCTTGCCTACGACCATTTTCTTTTTCTTTTCACGAATAAGGGATATGGATATTTCCATCAAATCACGAATGATTTGTTCAACATCACGGCCCACATAGCCCACTTCAGTGAATTTTGTTGCTTCAACTTTAACAAACGGTGCATTGGCAAGTTTGGCAAGTCGCCTTGAAATTTCGGTTTTACCAACCCCCGTAGGGCCGATCATAAGAATATTTTTCGGCAGAACTTCTTCTCTCATTTCACCGTCTAATTGCTGTCTGCGCCAACGATTTCGAAGGGCAATCGCCACAGCTCGTTTAGCATTTTTTTGTCCGATAATATAACGGTCTAGCTCGGATACGATTTCACGCGGCGAAAAAGGTGTCATTTATTTTTGTCCAATAGTTAAATATCAAGTGTTTCGACGGTAAGATTATTATTTGTATAAACGCAAATTTCTGCGGCAATTTCCAGAGCCCTGCGGCCAATTTCTTCTGCGTCTAAGTTCTGATCAATCAATGCTTTGGCGGCGGCAAGGGCATAATTACCACCAGAGCCAATAGCAATAAGCCCGTCCGTTGGCTCCAATACATCACCGGTTCCAGTGAGAATTAAGGAAACATCCTTATCAACAACGGCCATCATGGCTTCCAATTTACGTAAATATCTATCGGTTCGCCAATCTTTTGCCATTTCAACACAGGCGCGGGTAAGTTGACCATTGTAGCGTTCTAATTTTTCTTCTAATCGTTCGAAAAGGGCAAAGGCATCGGCTGTTGATCCTGCAAATCCGGCGATGACATTACCATCACCAATACGGCGTACTTTTTTCGCATTGGCCTTAATCACCGTATTACCGAGCGATACTTGGCCATCGCCCACGATCACCACTTTATTGCCTTTGCGGACACTTAAAATTGTCGTGCCGCGCCATCCTTTTGCTTGTTCGCTCATATAATCCGCCCTGCATTGGTGTTACCATAGTTTAACATGTGGGGAATTTTTGTTCTATGGTCAAGGGGGATATTATTTTTAATTAAAATAATTTAAAGTTTTTAGCACAAGGCTAGTACTTTTGTCCAACTACTGCTATATGTCATGAAAATATAAAGACGTTTAAAAAAGGAGACGATCATGCGCAAGGCAACTATTGAGCGCACGACAAAAGAAACATCTGTTAGCGCTACCATAAATCTTGATGGTGACGGTATTTATGATGTGGATACGGGCATTGGTTTTTTAGATCATATGATGGAACAGCTTTCCCGTCATAGCCTGATTGATCTTACCTTAAAGGCTAGCGGTGATACTCATATTGATTTTCACCATACAGTCGAAGACGTTGGAATTGTCGTGGGTCAGGCCATTAAGGATGCCCTTGGCGATATGCGTGGTATTACCCGTTACGGCAATGCCATTATTCCCATGGATGAAACATGCACCCGTTGTTCCATTGATATATCCGGCCGACCTTATACGGTCTTTAAGGTAAACTTTAGCCGTGATAAATTAGGCGATATGGATACAGAATTATTTGTAGAATGGTTCCGAGCCTTTGCGGGCGGTGCCGGAATCACTTTGCACGTAGAAAATATCTACGGCGACAATAACCATCATATTATTGAATCGTCCTATAAAGCCTTGGCCCGCGCCTTGCGTCAAGCCATAGAAATTGATCCTCGTAAGTCCGACGCCATTCCTTCTACTAAAGGAATGATCGGAGATAAGTCAGATTAAGTGATGAAAACTGTCATTATTGATTATGGTTCAGGAAATCTTCGTTCTGCGGAAAAATCTATTATCCGTGCGGCGACGGCTATTGGGATTGAAATGGATGTTGTGGTCAGCTCATCGATTGATGATGTTTTAACAGCTGATAAAATAATTCTGCCCGGTGTTGGTGCTTATGGTGACTGTATGGCGGGTTTAAAAGGACTTGATGGTATGATCGAGGCATTGGACGAGGTTGTGATCAAAAACGCTAAGCCGTTCCTTGGAATTTGCGTGGGAATGCAGCTTATGAGTACAGCGGGTCTAGAGCATGGCAAGACAGAAGGGCTTAACTGGATTGGCGGCACGGTAGAAAAAATGACCATAAAGAATGACGAAAATTCAGATAGGGTTTTAAAAATTCCTCACATGGGATGGAATGATCTTTATCTGGATCATGAAGATCATCCTTTGTTAAAGGACATTAATGACGGCGACCATGTCTATTTTGTTCATAGCTATCATTTTAAAGCCGATCAGCCGTCTCATATTCTTGCTCATGTTAATTACGGTGAGGCGATTACGGCGATGATTGGTCGTGATAATATAATAGGCACACAATTTCATCCGGAAAAAAGCCAAAAAGTAGGTTTGCAGTTCCTAGCGAATTTTTTACAATGGTCACCTGAATGAGGGAATATGTAAAATGTCAAATGAAGAAGATCAAATAAAAAACAACCCCCGTCTAAGCGTTGACGAAGTAACAACCCTTGATAATGTGGATATATTAGAGCTTTGTGAAACCACTAGGTTAGCGATCCTTACTCACGAAGGCTTTAATTGGCTGACACCACCACCAGAAAAGACATTAGAAAATTTTTGGAAAGGGGTGTTTATAATTCCTGAGCGTACTTTAATCATTGCGCGAATGGATGGACAAATAGCCGGATGTTGTCAACTTGTACGCCCACCAGCCAATAATGAAGCAGGTTCATTTCGCGGTCATGTTGAAACATTCTTTCTCGCGCCATGGGCGAGGGGTCATAACTTAGCCAAAACAATGTTGCAAAAAGCCGAAGATGTGGCAAAGACACAAGGGTGTCGTACATTGGAATGTCATATGAGTTCTGATCAGCATGCCGCGATTGCTATTTGTGAATGGATTGGAATGGACCGTTGGGGTATCAAAGAACGTTATTCCCGGGTCAATGATCAATTTGTTTCTGGTTATTATTATTCTAAAGATTTGGATTAAGGTATGAAATTATTCCCGGCTATTGATCTTAAAGACGGTAATTGTGTACGCCTTTACAAGGGCAAAATGGATCAAGTCACTGTTTTTAATGATGATCCAAGTGATCAGGCGCAACAATTTGAAAAGGCCGGTTGCGAATGGTTACATTTGGTGGATTTAAATGGTGCTTTTGCCGGCCGACCCGTTAATGCAGATGCGGTGGTGGCCATATTGGATAAAGTTAATATTCCTGTGCAGTTAGGCGGCGGTATTCGTGATTTAGAAACTATCCGAGCTTGGTTTGATAAGGGTATCAGTCGGGTGATCCTTGGCACGATTGCCTTGCGCGACCCCTCAATCGTCATGGCTGCAGCAAAAGAATTTCCCAATAAAGTGGCTGTCGGTATTGATGCACGTAACGGTATGGTTGCCGTTGAAGGATGGGCCGAAACATCGGACATGTCAGCCATTGAACTGGGTAGAAAATTTGAAGATGCCGGGGTTTGCAGTATTATTTATACGGATATTGACCGTGATGGCACCATGGAAGGGCTTAATGTTAAAAGCACCATTGAGCTTGCCAATGCTTTAAGCATTCCTGTTATTGCTTCGGGCGGGGTAGCGTCTTTGGATGATTTAAAGATTTTAAAAGCAGCCGCAGATACGGCTACAGGGGTGATCGAAGGGGCTATATCTGGCCGCGCGCTTTATGACGGTAGCTTGGATATTGGCCAAGCCTTATCATTTTTAAAAGGCAATTTGTCATGTTAAAAGCTCGCATCATACCTTGTTTGGATGTAAAAGACGGTCGCGTCGTCAAGGGGGTTAATTTTGTTGGTTTGCGTGATGCGGGTGATCCGGTTGAGCAAGCAAAAATTTATGATGCGGCCGGTGCGGATGAATTGTGTTTTTTGGATATTACCGCCTCAAGTGATAATCGGCAGATTATTTTGGATGTGGTCAAAAAAACAGCAGAACAATGTTTTATGCCATTGACCGTTGGCGGCGGGGTGCGCTGTGAAGAAGATGTTCGAAAATTACTTTTGGCGGGGGCCGATAAAGTATCGGTGATGACAGCGGCGGTTAATCGTCCTGAATTAGTGCGTGAACTTGCTATGAAATTTGGCTCACAATGTATCGTTGTGGCCATAGATGCAAAGTCAGTGGGCGACAATAAATATGAAATATTCACCCACGGTGGGCGTACGGCGACGGGCATTGATGCGGTGGACTATGCAAAAAAGGTGGCTTCATACGGTGCAGGCGAAATTTTATTGACATCAATGGACCGCGACGGGACAAAAAGTGGTTTTAATATTGACCTGACGCGCGCCGTGGCCGACAGTGTTTCTATACCAGTGATTGCCTCGGGCGGTGTTGGGACGTTGGATCATATGGTTGAGGGGATCCGTGATGGTCACGCCTCGGCGGTGCTTGCAGCGTCTATATTTCATTTTGGTGAATATTCCATATCACAATGTAAAGACTATATGGCAAAGGCTGGATTAGACGTTAGGATTTAAGATGATAAACAATAATGATATAATAAAAAAACTTGAAACGGTGATTAAAAACCGTAAATCAAGCGATGCTGATAATAGCTATGTGGTCAGCCTTTTTTCAAAAGGCCGTAAGAAAATAAGCCAAAAAATTGGCGAAGAAGCAGTTGAGCTTGCCCTTGCGGGGGTGGCTGATGATAAAAATGAAGCCATTGCTGAATCTGCGGATGTTATTTTTCATATGATGGTGCTTTGGGCTGACATGGGCATCACAGCAGACGATGTTTATAATGAACTGGCCCGCCGCGAAGGTGTATCGGGTATTGATGAAAAAAATTCAAGGGAGCCATAACCATGTATGATCAGCAAAATATATTTGCAAAAATTCTCCGTGGTGAAATTCCGTGTGATAAAATATATGAAGATCAATATGCCTTGGCTTTTAACGACATTAACCCGCAAGCTCCGGTCCATACGTTGATCATTCCTAAAGGCGAATATATCAGCATGGATGATTTTACAGAGGGAGCCCCTGACGAATTATTGATCGGTTTTTTCCGCGCTGTCGGCGAAACAGCACGGCAATTAGGATTAGAAAAAGACGGCTATAGGCTGATCGCCAACATCGGGACTAATGCCCATCAAGACGTACCACATTTACATTTTCACATTTTAAGCGGTAAAAAATTAGGCCCCATGCTAAGCCGTTAATTTAACCGTTTTTTGCAATAAACTCTTTTAAATCAATATCTGGACGTGCGCCCATATGAGTGATGACTTCACCTGCAACCAGATTACCAAGGGCGCCGCATTGACCAATAGTTTTATTTGAAATGACCCCATGAAGGAAACCTGCGGCGAATAAATCACCAGCTCCCGTTGTGTCGACCAAATTTTCTATATTCCGGCCTTGGACATGGCCTATTTCGTTTTTATTGGTGACTATGCAACCTTTTGCTCCGCAGGTAATGGCGACCATATCACAATCTTTTTGGGCTAAAAGGGCGGCTTCATTGAGATCGTCGGTGCCATAAAGCATTTTAATTTCGTCTTCGTTGGCAAATAAAATGTCAATGCCGTCTTTGGCAAGGCTGAGAAAATCTTCTCTATGGCGGCTAACACAGAAGGGATCGGAGAGACTAAAGGCCATTTTATTACCGGCAGCATGCGCGATACTGATGGCTTTTCTAAAGGCCGTTTTGGCGGGTTCAGGATCCCAAAGATAGCCTTCTAAATAGATAATATCAGAGCTGCGGACAATTTCTTCGTCAATATCATCTTCACTTAAATTTACGCAGGCGCCAAGATATGTGCACATGGTTCTTTCCGCATCCGGTGTCACTAGAACTAGACAATGGGCGGTGGCGGGGCCATCCTCGGCCGGGTTCGTTTCAAAATTTATACCCAATGATTTAATGTCATGTTTGAAGATAGCGCCAAATTGATCTTTTTTAAGCTTCCCCATATAAGCAGCGCGACTGCCCATAGAGGCCAAACCTGCGATGGTATTACCCGCACTGCCGCCAGAACATTCAACACATTGACCTAATTTCTTGTAGAGATCATTGGATCTTTCTTCGTCAATAAGCGCCATGCTTCCTTTGATAAGGTTTTCAGATTCTAAAAAATCATCATCTACATGGGTTAGAATATCAACGATTGCGTTGCCTATGGCGAGTACATCATACTTGTTTGTCATGAATTTTCCTGATTTAATGTTTGTATAACTATTGATAATGAAAAATAACCATCAAGTAAACTTGAATATAGGTCTTGCCTTTTTAGTAGGGATTACCCATATTTCAATATGAAGACTGTGGGGACAGTATAGGATATGAAAACGTGAAAAATTTAATCACAGCCATAGAGCGCACGGGCCAACAAGTTTTTGATCGGGCATTTCTAAAAGTATTTTTTTGGGGGATATTAACGACTTTAGCGGCGATCATTATTGCATACTTGATTTCCCATGAGCTTTTAAAAGAAATGCCGCTTTATCAATCCGATTGGCAATGGTGGCAGGATCTGGTCAATGGTTTTACGGGTTATGCCTTTAATTTTATTTATTTTTTCCTGATTATATTATTTTTTGCCCCCATATCGACTATCTTTATTTCAATTTTCCTTGATGATATTGTTGATTGTGTTGAAGATCGTTTTTATAGCGACAATAAAGCAGGAAAGCGTCTTGGTATCTCTCATTTGGCCTTTTTAGCGCTGAGAATATTGTTTTTTATGATCTTGCTTAATATATTGGTTTTGCCTCTTTATATATTACTTTTTTGGATACCCTTTGTACCACTGGCGATTTTTTATCTGCTGAATGGTTATTTATTGGGCTGGGGCTATTATGAAATGGTAGCGGTGCGCCATTTGGGTATTAAGCAAGCAGGGGTTCATAAAAAATCAATCCGCGGCAGCATTATTGTGGCAGGAATGGTTATGACATTATTCTTTATGATCCCCATTGTCCAATTGGCGGCACCAATTTTGGGTGTAGCCTTAATCTGTCATATATTTCACATTAGCAGAGCAACAATATGAAGATTTTTTTAATTCTATTCAGTGGCCTGATTTTAGTTAGCTGCACCGAACCGCAGAAACTTGTTAAGACGCCGCCACCTGCTCCCGTAGAAGTCATAATAGTAGCAAAGCCGCCCGAGCCTCGTTTTAAGATGAGTAATATTATGGGATTGGAGAGAAACACTGTCGAAAATATACTTGGCCAACCTTCCTTAAAGCGGGTCGAAAAAGAAGCAGAAGTGTGGCTTTATGACAATCAATTTTGTAATGCTCACGTCTATTTTTACGAAGATGATAACAGCGCCATGCATGTACAATATGTTGAAACGGCTGAGGAAAAAGGCCTCGTGGAATTAACCGGCCAACGGGCTGATTTTTGTATTTCAACTTTTCTGCAAGATTAATCTTTAATTTGGGTTTTTTCTTTATAACAACATAAATCTTCAACGGGACAAGTAGGGCAGCTTGGCGTTCTTGCTTTACATATATAACGGCCATGGAGGATCAGCCAATGATGGGCGTGACGAGCAAATTCTTTTGGGATTTTTTTAATCAGTTTTAATTCAACTTCAAGCGGCGTTTTACCCGGTGCCATTTTAGTGCGATTAGCGACGCGAAATAGATGGGTATCAACAGCAATGGTGGGATGGCCAAAGGCAATATTTAGCACCACATTGGCGGTTTTTCGGCCGACCCCGGGCAGTTTTTCTAAATCTTGACGATTTTCTGGTACCACGCTTGCAAAATCATCGACAAGTATTTTCGCCGCTTTAATAATGTTTTTGGCTTTGGTGTTAAAAAGACCAATGGTTTTAATATAGGTTTTTAGTTTTTCCTCACCAAGAGTGAGCATCTGCTCAGGCGTTGAAATCACTTTAAAGAGTTCTTTTGTGGCTTTATTTACGCCAATATCGGTGGCTTGTGCCGATAAAGCAACGGCCACCACCAAAGTATAAGGATTGGTATAATCAAGCTCGCCTTTAGGTTCTGGGTCACGCTCTTCTAGGCGGCGAAAAAATTCGTAAATGTCTGCTTTTTTCATTTAAAGTCCTTTATGGCTCAATAATATTATACTGAAACCGCTCTTATTAACCAGATTAGGATGCTTAAGTCATGCTTTGGGCTCGCAGCCAAACCGCGCTATCGTGAAAGACTGCGCCCCCTGCTGGTGCTGCGGCTTCGGCACTGACCAATTGGTTGATGCCTTTGCCCCCTTTATGAGCGTCTAAGCCCCATAGGCCTTCGGCAATGACGACCCCGCGCTGTAGGCCGTCAAATAGCTTTGCACTCAATTCAAGCTCACCCAATTGATTGCCTACTGTAACGCTGCTTGCGTCAATAATATTATAATCACGGGCATCATCGGGATGGATCAATAACTGGGGCTTAACTTCTTTTTTTAATGACGTTGGCATATTGTTGAAAGTTGAATTTAAAAAATTGCGAGCAGGGGGTGTTACCAAACGAAATGGATGTTGTTCATTAACAGGATCAGTAGCGTCCCAATGATCAGGCAGAGGGGGTAATTCATGTCCTCTAGGGCCCATAGCCTTCCAGTCTGGCTTAAAGCGAAATTTTTTATCGGGCCAGCCGAAACCGGAAATAAAATGCTGTGTCTCAAAATCGCCGATACAATCATGCCAATGTTCTTTCGCCAATGTGGCAAGGTCAGGATGATTGGATGTTTTTAAAGTTTCGTCTATGATTTGATTTGCGGTCATACTAAAACCACGGTGTTTAGCACCCAATCGCTGTGCCAATGCACAAATGACCTCATGGTTAGCCCACGATTGTCCGATCGGCTCGATGATTTTTGGGCCAAGACTAATATGGGAATGTCCGCCTGCTTCATAAATATCGTCATGCTCGACAAAGGTGGTTGCTGGTAACACAATGTCGGCCATGAGTGCGGTTTCGGTCATAAATTGTTCATGGACGCAAACAAAAAGATCTTCACGAGCAAAACCCTGATGCACTTTATTTTGCTCTGGAGCAATGACCATGGGGTTGGTATTCTGTATGATCATGGCTGTAATTGGGGGGCCATCTTCGAGATTTTCACACTCCCCCATGAGAACAGGGCCGACCCTAGAATGATCTAATAATCTTACATTGTCTTTTTTAAGGTCTAAGCCTTTGATCAGGGTATGATCGAAATTATAAATTCCGCTATTGCTAAAGAAAATACCGCCACTTGGAGATAACCATTTTGCCGTCACCACAGGCAAACAGGTCACGGCATGGACATTAACAGCACCATTACGGCAACGGGAAAAACCAAAACCAACACGAATATAAGCCCGTTTTGTTTGGCAGTATAATTGCGCGAAAGCTTCGATTTCATCAACGGAAAGGCCGGTGATTTTGGCCGCCCATTTTGGGTCCCGACTTTTTAAATGTGCCTCTAATTGTTCAGGGACATCGGCATATTGTTTCATATAATGTTGGTCGGCATAACCGTCCCTAAAAGCAATATGCATGATTGCACATGCTAATGCGCCGTCCGTTCCGGGCTTTAAGCAAAGATGTATATCTGCCTTATCGGCTGTTGGGTTACGGTATGGGTCGATAACGACCAACTTGGCGCCGCGGTTCTTTTTCGCCTGTCCAATATGGCTCATGACATTAACTTGGGTTGATACGGCATTGGTACCCCAAATAACGATTAAATCAGCGTCCGCCATTTCACGGGGGTCAGCCCCGATTTTACGGCCCGTACCCGCCATCCAACCCGCATTGACGAGGGCGCCGCATGTGGTGGAGCGTTGTCGGGAATACCCCATTTCATGGCATAAACGATTAATGCTGCCGCTTTGAAGCAAGCCCATAGTGCCGCCGTAGGAATAAGGCCATATTGTCTCTGGTCCATATTTTAAAGTTGCTTCTTTAAAGGCATTAGCGGTGATGTCTAGGGCTTGATCCCAAGAAATTTCTGTGAATTGACCGGAGCCTTTTGGGCCAGAGCGTTTTAAGGGAACGGTTAAGCGCTTTGGATGATGGGTACGTTCCGCGTAGCGCGCAACCTTGGCGCAAATGACACCAGAGGTATAAGTATTTTGACCGTCTCCGCGAACGCGACCAATGGTTCCATCATCATTCTTTTCAATCACTAACGAACAGGTTGATGGACAATCGTGAGGGCAAGCTGAATAGGTCAAATTTGCTTTGGAAGTCACGCTATTATTTCCTTAAAAGATGATATCGTTTTTCTAATGGTTAGCTAAACTTAAAACAGTTAAATTGTAAACTTAAATATTTGATATTTCAAAAATGATCGCGCGTTCTAAAGAATTTGCAGTGCGTTTAGCTCATTGCACTATATGCTTTAATATCAATTTAAGGATGGACCTTTAACAAGGTTGCTATAGCTTAAAGTTATATATAAGAGGTTAGATTAAGGAAATAATATGTTTATATTCATTGCGATATTTTTTGGCCTTGCCGTCATTGTCCGTAGCTATCAATATATTGATGAACATTCTATCAATGAAACTGATCTATTGAAGGCGTTCTTTTTTGCTGCTATTTCGGTGATCTGTATTATATTGCATGAAACATATTTTGCTCTACCCGAAGGATCTATGGTCTCTCAGGAATATGTGAATTACCGTAATTATCTTTTGTGGGGATTCGTATTCTTTATGGCTTATATTTTACGTTTTATGATTTATTCTGTGGTTTATTTTTATCAGCGTTCTTCTGGGAAATAGCATTTTTCTGCTCTTCTTCAATATCATCTTCTTCAAATAAAGCGCGGTATGAGGCTCCTTCCAAATCATCATATTGACCGCTGCGAAGAGACCAAAGAAAACCTGCAAGTCCCACTAATCCTAAAAATAGAGCTACGGGTATTAGATATATAAGCCCGTCCATTCAATTGATCCTTAATTTAAAATCAGACATCATGACTTCTATAAATTTTGACCAAATTTAACCTCAAAGCGTTGGCGGTTACAACAATCGATGATGAGGACATGGCAATTGCGGCAATAAGGGGAGTAAGCATTCCGGCCGCAGCAAAGGGAACTGCTATAATATTATAAAGGGCGGCAAAGCCAAAATTCATAAAGACGAGTTTACGGCTTTGTAATGATATTTGATATGTCTGAACAATGGTTTCAAGCTTTTGTGATTGAAATATAAAGTCGGCGGCATTTTGGCTAATCTCTGCCGCTGTAGAGGGGGAAATTGAAACATGGGCTGCTCGTAATGCCGGGGCGTCATTTAAACCATCACCAACCATAAGAATAGTATCACCATTTTCCTTCATAGTTTCGATGATTTCAATTTTATCCTGAGGCTTGCAGGCATATTTAAAACGACTTATGCCTAATTCATCTGCTGTTTCCTCTACCACATCTTTGCGATCACCAGAAAGCATTATAACTTTGATATGACGACGAATGAACCATTGAACCACATCATGAGCATCGCTGCGCATACGGTCGCGAAAGGCAAATAAAACCGGCTTAGCACCTTTGACTTTAAGCCAAAGTTCGCTATAGCGATTCTCAGCTTGGTTACTTGAATGAATAGAGCACCATTCACGATTTCCCAAACGTACCTCAAAGCCATTAATGGTTGCCATTAAGCCCATGCCGGGTTCTTCATAAATGTCGCTCGTTGTGGCAATGGTCGGTACATCGCGTTCGTGGCAAGCAACAATTAACGCGCGGCAAAGCGGATGGCTTGATGATTTGGCGATGCTGGCGGCTAGTTGTAAATTAAAAGTGGATATATTATCATCATCACCATTGGCAAGTTCGGGCTGACCCAAGGTTAAAGTTCCCGTTTTATCGAATATAACCGCATCAATTTGTGCAAGACGCTCTAACCCGTCTGCCGCCTTTACCAATACACCGGACTTAAACAGTCGACTTGAAGCCATAACCTGAACCACAG
>CALDNY010000182.1 GCA_937914685.1 uncultured Kordiimonadaceae bacterium | reverse complement strand
CAGGCCTTTGGCTATACTCAAGAAGATCTAAAGCTGTTATTTCCGCCTATGGTCATGAGCGGACAAGAAGCGTTAGGGTCCATGGGAACCGATACGCCAATTTCTGCTTTGTCGGATAAATCAAAGCTGCTTTATACCTATTTTAAGCAAAATTTTGCCCAAGTGACCAACCCACCGATAGATCCTATTCGTGAAGAGGTGGTGATGTCATTGGTGTCTTTTATTGGCCCACGCCCTAACCTGCTTGATCTGGAAGGGATTGGCACTCATAAACGTCTTGAAGTAAGTCAGCCTATTTTAAGAAATCAGGATTTAGAAAAAATCCGCACCATCGGCGATATTCCTGATAATGATTTTAGAACCATCAATATCTATATCACCTATCCGGCTGAGGACGGTGCCAAAGGCATGAAGAATGCCATTGAAAGCATTTGCCTGCTTGCTGAGGTTGCGGTTATCGAAGGCGATAATATTATTATCCTCTCTGACCGCGGCGTCAGTGAAGATAAAATCGCCATTCCAGCTTTACTGGCCACCTCGGCCGTACATCATCATTTAATCCGCAAAGGATTACGCACATCCGTAGGGCTTGTCGTTGAAACAGGTGAAGCACGTGAGGTTCATCATTTCTGCGCCCTCGCCGGTTATGGGGCCGAGGCCATAAATCCTTATATTGCCTTTGAAACCATCGAAGATATGTTACCCCACCTCCCTGAAAAGATGAGCGCAAGAACGGCGAAAAACCGTTATGTAAAAGCCATTAATAAAGGCATTTTAAAAGTAATGTCTAAAATGGGCATTTCCACATACCAGTCCTATTGTGGTGCGCAGATTTTTGACGCTGTCGGATTGAATAGCCCTTTCATAGAACAATATTTTACCAATACTAAATCGGCCATTGAAGGTGTTGGCTTAAAAGAAATTTCAAAGGAAACAGTGATCCGTCATGCTCAAGCCTTTGGTCAGAGCCTTATTTATAACAAATCCCTTGATGTTGGGGGTGATTATGCGGTTCGCGTGCGCGGCGAAGCCCATGTATGGAATTTCGATACCATCAGCAGTCTTCAACATGCTGTACGCAGCAATTCTGCCCAAACATACGCGCAATATGCAGATCTTATTAATCAGCAATCAGAAAAACTTATGACGCCGCGTGGACTTTTTACGATTAAACCTTTAGGCAAAGCCATTGCCTTAGAAGACGTGGAAAGTGCCGCTGATATTATAAAAAGATTTGCCACAGGAGCCATGTCATTCGGCTCTATCAGTCGCGAAGCCCATACCAACCTTGCCATTGCCATGAACCGCATTGGCGGAAAATCAAACACCGGTGAAGGCGGCGAAGAAGCAGATCGGTTTACCCCTGACCGCAATGGTGATTTACGCCGGAGTGCCATTAAGCAAGTTGCCTCTGGTCGGTTTGGCGTGACCACAGAATATTTGGTCAATGCCGATGATATTCAGATTAAAATGGCCCAAGGAGCAAAGCCCGGTGAAGGGGGGCAACTCCCCGGTCATAAAGTTGATCCCGTCATTGCAAAAGTGCGCCATTCTACACCGGGAGTTGGACTTATTTCACCACCGCCCCATCATGATATTTATTCAATCGAAGATTTAGCCCAGCTGATATTTGATCTTAAAAACGTCAACCCAACAGCGAGAATAAGCGTTAAGCTGGTTTCTGAGATCGGCGTTGGTACTGTGGCAGCAGGTGTCTCCAAGGCAAAAGCTGATCATTTAACCATTTCTGGTTTTGACGGTGGAACGGGGGCAAGTCCGCTCACATCCTTAAAACATGCGGGATCGCCATGGGAAATAGGCCTTGCCGAAACCCAACAAACTCTTGTCCTTAACCGATTACGAGACCGTATATCTGTTCAAGTAGATGGAGGGCTTAAAACGGGTCGTGACGTCATTATCGGCGCTCTTCTTGGTGCCGATGAATTTGCCTTTGCCACCGCGCCCCTCATTGCTTCAGGCTGTATTATGATGCGTAAATGCCATCTGAACACCTGTCCTGTGGGGATTGCCACCCAAGATCCTGTATTGCGTCGAAAATTTACTGGAAAGCCCGAGCATGTGATCAATTATTTCTTTTTCGTTGCCGAAGAAGCAAGAAAGATCATGGCTGAAATGGGTATTCGCTCCCTTAATGAAATTATTGGACGCAGTGATTTGTTGGATAAAAATGAAGCTATTTCCCACTGGAAAAGTGATGGTTTGGACTTTTCCGCTCTGTTTCATAAGGTTGAAGCGAAAAAAGGCGATGATATTTATAATAGCCGCACTCAAATTCACGATATTAGCAATATATTAGATATCACCCTTATTAAAAAGGCTAAGGATGCCTTAGAAAATAAGACGCCTGTGCAAATTAGTACTAAAATTCATAATAGCGACCGTTCGGTCGGGGCAATGCTCAGTGGCGAGCTTGCCAGACGATATGGCCATCGCGGATTACGCACGGATACAATCCATATCAAATTAAACGGTACGGCAGGGCAAAGTTTTGGTGCCTTTGTCGCCAAAGGTATCACCATGGAACTTGAGGGCGAGGCGAACGATTATGTTGGTAAGGGTCTTAGTGGTGGCAAGTTGATCATTTATCCGCCTAAAATAAGCAAAATTAATCCTGAAATGAGCATTATTGTCGGCAACACGGTGCTTTTTGGCGCCATTAGCGGTGAATGTTATTTCCGCGGTGTCGCGGGTGAACGCTTTGCAGTGCGTAACAGCGGTGCGATCGCCGTTGTTGAAGGGGTCGGTGATCACGGCCTTGAATATATGACCGGTGGTTGCGTCGTCATCATTGGCCCCACTGGTCGTAATTTCGCCGCAGGTATGAGCGGTGGGATCGCCTACGTCTTAGATGAAGAAGGTCAGTTTGAAAATCGCTGTAATTTATCAATGGTTGAATTAGAGCCACTGCCCGAAGAAGATGCTATGGCCAAGCTCATGCATACTTCTGGTGAGCTAGAAGGACATGGTCGAGTTGATGTTCTAAGAGGGGGTATGTCGGGTAATGATAGGGAACGTCTTGCTCAATTATTAAAAAACCATGCCCGTTACACAGGGAGCCAGCGCGCCAAAACTATTTTGGATAATTTTGACAATTATCTACCAAAATTCGTCAAAGTTATGCCCGTTGAATATAAACGTGCCTTAGAAGAAATGGCCGCAGCGGCAACATCACTGTCGGCTTATACAGGACAGGGGGAATAAATCATGGGTAAAGTAACAGGATTTATGGAAATTCCCCGCTTGGACCGTACCTATGCCCCTGCTGGTGATCGCGTGCGCCATTATAATGAATTCGTCAACCCGCTTACCAAAGATGCCCTTGAGCAACAAGGTGGCAGATGCATGGATTGTGGGATTCCCTTTTGCCATTCTGGTTGTCCGGTAAATAATATGATCCCAGACTGGAACGATTTGGTATGGAATGGTGACTGGCAGGAAGCCTGTGACAACCTTCATTCAACCAATAATTTCCCCGAATTTACCGGCCGCGTTTGCCCTGCACCTTGTGAGGCCGCCTGTACACTGAATATTGATAATCAACCCGTGACCATTAAAACCATTGAATGCGCCATTGTTGATAAAGGCTGGAAAGAAAATTGGATTACACCTGTTGTCGCCAAGATAAAAAAAGAAAAGAAAGTAGCGGTCATCGGTAGTGGCCCCGCGGGTATGGCTTGTGCCCAACAATTGGCTCGGGTGGGTTATGATGTTTCGCTTTATGAGAAAAATCGCCGGGCGGGCGGCTTGCTTCGATACGGTATTCCTGATTTTAAATTAAGCAAGTCTCTGATTGATCGTCGCGTACGACAAATGGAAGAAGAAGGGGTGACTTTTTGGACAAGTATGGAAATAGGAAAAGATATTCATGCCCTTAAAATAGCCGATCATTATGATGCTATTGTGCTGGCGGGCGGTGCTGAACAACCACGCGACCTTATTATCCCCGGGCGCCAATTAAACGGCGTTCATTTTGCAATGGATTTTCTAAGCCAACAAAATTGCCGCAACGCGGGCGAACCGCTGCCTAATATTAAAGATATTATCGCAACTGGTAAAAAAGTTGTGGTCATTGGTGGCGGTGATACAGGATCAGATTGTATCGGGACATCCTTTAGACAACGGGCCGTTAGTGTCAGCCAATTAGAAATTATGCCAAGCCCTCCTGATATGGAAGACAAAGGATTAACATGGCCCTATTGGCCGTTAATTTTCAGAACATCCACATCACAAGAAGAAGGTGCGGACCGCGAGTTTAGTGTGGCAACCACTGAATTCATCGCCAATGAAGACGGGCAAGTTGAAGCCATACGCTGTCATCATGTTGATGAAAAATTCAACAAAATAGACGGAAGTGACTTTGAAATTGAAGCGGATTTAGTCCTCCTTGCTATGGGCTTTACCAATCCCGTTAAAGAAGGACTTCTTGAACAATTAGGCGTTCGCCTTGATGAGCGTGGCAATGTCCGTGCTAATGTGAAAAACTACCAAACCAACATAGAAAAAATCTTTTCTGCCGGCGATATGCGCCGCGGGCAATCATTGGTAGTTTGGGCAATCCGTGAAGGGCGTCAAGCAGCAAGAGCCGTCGACGAATTTCTGATGGGATCATCTGAGCTTCCCCGTTAACTATGGCTATATATATATTTGCATGCTATATGAGTTTTGAGGAAGAATATAATGGCAGATATACAAAAAAGACTGGATGATTTAGAAATCAAGCTTGCACATCAAGAGCAACAAATTCATGATTTAAGTGAAATGGTTTCCGATCAATGGCAGTTTATTGAGCGGTTGGGCGGGGCCCTATCTAAGGCGAATACAAGATTAGAAAGCCTTGAAAATATAGATAATAACCCAAACAATATTCAATCTGCATTAGATGAAAAGCCCCCACATTATTAATGGTTTGATTTAAAAGGAAATATCATGAAACTTAGTTTTATTGGCCTTGGGGTTATGGGATATCCTATGGCGGGTCATTTGAAAAAAGCGGGCCACGATGTTTGTGTTTATAACAGAACAACAGAAAAAGCTCAGGCTTGGGCAAAAGAATATGGTGGCTCATATGCCCCAACACCTGCCGACGCGGCACAAAATGCTGATGTGATCTTTGTTTGTGTTGGTAATGATGATGATGTGCGCTCCGTTATTTTTGGCGAAAATGGAGCCTTATCTGCCACGGGCGCCAATGCAATATTAGTAGATCACACAACCACATCGGCCCTATTAGCCCGTGAAATAAATGAGGCTTGTATCGCAAAGGATATTAAATTCCTTGATGCCCCCGTATCAGGTGGACAAGCGGGTGCAGAGAATGGGGCACTGACAATTATGATCGGCGGCGAGCCAGAAACATATTCAAATGTGGAGCCTATCTTAAACTGTTACGCCAAAAAAACTAAACTTCTTGGCCCTGCAGGCAGTGGACAACTTGCTAAGATGGTCAATCAAATTTGCATCGCCGGTGTTGTACAGGGTTTATCCGAGGCTATAAATTTTGCACAAAGATCAGGCCTAGATGCAGACGCCGTAATTGAGGTCATATCAAAGGGCGCGGCCCAATCATGGCAGATGGAAAATCGTTCTTCTACCATGATTAAAAACGAATTTGATTTTGGTTTTGCCCTAGATTGGATGATAAAAGATTTGGGGTTTGCTCTTGATGAAGGTGATAAAAATAACATTGCCTTGCCCATGACAAAATTGGTCGATAGCTATTATAAAGAAATTCAAAAAAATGGTGGTGGCCGCTGGGATACCTCGGCATTGATTACTTTGCTAAATAAAAAATAACCCTTGGATCAGTATAATGGATAAAACAGAAAATAATAACTATTCCCGCGAGGCTTATACAATGATGTCCTCTATAATTCGCGGCTTAAAAAGAACCTGCCCCCATTGTGGACAAGGTCATATTTTTAAGGGCTATTTAAAATTATCTGATCATTGCTCAAATTGCCACGCCCCAACAGGAGAAATTAGAGCAGACGATTTACCCCCTTATTTAACCATATTGCTAGTCGGCCATCTTGTGGTTCCGTCACTTTTATTTGTTGAGGTGGTCTATCATCCAGAATTATGGGTACAAATGACGATTTGGCCCGCCTTGACATTAATATTAACTCTTTCCATTTTGCCTTTTATTAAAGGTGCAGCCATTGGTCTGATGTGGCATTTAAAATTAAAGGGCGATGAACAGCATTAATGGCTCCCTCTTAATGTTAATGATCAGATGTTTCAAACTCTTGAGCTAATCCTGTATCAAATTCTTGGCCTTTTCGGGTTAAGATGATTTTGATGGGGAAATCTGATCGGGCGAGACCTTTGCGTTCTAACGCGGTCCATACTTTTTCGTTGCTAAAACCACTGGCTTCCTTGGCCGATACGACGAATCGACCAATATGAACATGATTACCGTGGGGTTCTGGCATTAAGGCGATCGCAATCTCATCACTGCCCTCAACATGTGATGATGTCTTTGGGCTTTTTGCGAGTTCTTGAAATAAAGCCAAGGTGCGGCTTTGTAATGAATTTAGTGAAATGGCTTTCTTGGTCATTATTCTATCTCTAAAATTATAGCTGTTGGATTAATAAACAATTTGTATTTTTAAAGCATCTATTTTATCAATAAACTTGATTTTTAAATAATTTACAGTTACTTGACTTAGGTCAATGCATTAATTTGAATATAACCTTAATAATACTCAGGAAAGAAAAGGCAAGAAATGGCTAATACAATCAATTTTATAGCGTGCGGAATAATAACATTCCTTTTATTAATTTCTATCGCTCTTGCAGGACCACACTTACTACTCCCTGCTATCGCAATGATTGTCACTATTCTTATCGGCGGGGTTTGCATTTATGTTGCTAACGGCCTGCTAGAGTCTCGAGACGTTATCGAGAAAGAATGGGAAGCTAATAATCCTGAATAATAGGGATTTGCTTTTTTAGATAATACCCTGAGTACTTAATACCTGATAAGTACTATTACTAGGCGCCTTGTTTTACACAAGGCG
>CALDNY010000181.1 GCA_937914685.1 uncultured Kordiimonadaceae bacterium | reverse complement strand
GCTATGCAAGTCGTCAAATCCGTGCCGATTTAGACCTTAATACTGGGGTTCGCTACAAAAATCTTTAACCTATGGATTACAAATGAAGAAGCAACATTATAGCGAAATTAAAGGCAACAATAAGGGATTTTTCCTTATGCTAAGTGTGCTTACGCTGTTGCTAGGGTTCGGTCTTTATAGCGCCTTAACCATGGAGCATATGGGTCATTGGATCACAGGTATGAATAATCAAGTGGTTTGGGGATTGCCTCATGTTTTTGCTATTTTCCTTATCGTTTCGGCCTCAGGCGCTTTAAATGTTGCCTCCATTGGCACTGTTTTTGGTCGCTCTATCTATAAACCCTTGAGCCGATTATCGGGCTTGCTGGCATTGGCTTTATTGATGGGAGGATTGACGATTTTAGTACTTGATTTAGGCCGCCCAGATCGTTTGATCGTCGCTATGACCACCTATAATTTTAAATCAATCTTTGCTTGGAATATCTTTTTATATGTAGGGTTCATATTAATTGTCGCGGTTTATTTGTGGGTCTATATGGAACGGCGCATGAACCGCTACGCTCCTGCGGTTGGTCTTGTTGCTTTTATTTGGCGTTTAATCTTAACAACGGGTACGGGATCTATATTTGGTTTTTTAGTGGCGCGCGAGGCCTTTAACAGCGCCCTTATGGCACCTTTGTTCATTGCCCTGTCATTTGCGATTGGGCTTGCCTTATTTAATTTAGTATTATTGACGGCCTTTAACACTGATCAGCGCGAAATCGGTGATGTTATTTTAAAACGTCTTAACCGCCTGTTGGCTATTTTTATCGGTGCTGTTTTATATTTTACTCTTATTCAACATCTGACTAATTTATATATGGCAAAGAATACAGCCATTGAAAGTTTCATTCTGCTGGACGGTGGAATTTTCACTCAATTATTCTGGTTTATGCAAATTCTATTGGGCGCAATCCTCCCGCTGATCATATTATTTAGCCCTCTAATAACAAAGCCGTTACAGCGACTTGCACTTAGCTCTGTTCTTGTGCTTGTTGGTGGTTTTTGTCAGCTCTATGTTCTGTTGATCGGTGGTCAGGTTTATCCACAAAATCTTTTCCCTGGAAAAGAAGTCTCTTCAAGCTTTTATGACGGCGTGATCACACAATATTCCCCAAGTATTTATGAAATTGGCTTGGGCATTGGTGGCCTCTCTTTAGCTTTGCTTATTGTTTTACTTGGTTTGAAATTCTTACAATTCCTTCCTAATAGCCTTGCCAATAAAGCCATTGACCCTCATCATACTAGTGATGTAAAAACACAATCCAACTAA
>CALDNY010000180.1 GCA_937914685.1 uncultured Kordiimonadaceae bacterium | reverse complement strand
TGATTTATATATCGAGCAACGTAGAGAAAAAATCCAAGATGAAATAAGTTTATGGATTGAAGGTTATAGTATTGATGAAATGAACCAGTTTTTAATTCACGTTAGGGATCAGTATGGAAAACCTTATGCTGAGAAATTGAACTCATTATTAGCAGGAGTTAATGGTTGGAGTTCTAACGATTACACATAATATTTTTTAGGTATAATTGATATAGAGTTCTATTCGTCATTCGCCTAGTTGGTCGGCGAATCCATCGTTAAACATAAGGAAATATTTCCATTTCTGAATGGACTCGCCGACCAACTAGGCGAGTGACGAAAGCTAGAAAGTTTTCCAACCTTATTTTCCTCCATTGAATTCATTTTTAAAATGGATAAGATGAAAATGATATGTTGTTACAAAATGAAAAAAAATATAGGGATATGGTTTTCGGGTATGAGAACATTATTAAAAAATTCAGGAACTATTATTTTAAGTGCGGCTATGTTGCTGTCCTCAGTAGCCCCAAGCGTTGCCGCGCGTAAACAATTTAATATTGGCACGGGTTTTATCGGAAGCTCTATGCATTCGTTAGGGACGGTGATGGCTAAGCATCTTCAGCAGGATCTGCGCATGCGGGTCACGGCGCGGCCTTATGTGGGGCCGAGTACTTTTATTCCGCTTATTAACGCAGACGAGCTTGAAATGGGCCTTACATCCATGGTTGCTATGGGTACTGCTTACGCCGGTATTGGTGCGCCGCCCAATAAAGATGTTCGTGTTGTGGCGCGACTTTTTGCCATGCCTTTTGCTTTTATCACCCGTAAGAATTCTGGTATTGAAGCGATTTCTGATCTTAAAGGTAAAAAAGTCGTTTTGAAAATTGCGGCGGCACCAGCGGTTAGTATTATGGCTGAAGGAATGCTCGAAGCGGCGGGACTTACCCGTGATGATGTTGAGATTGTCAGTGTTTCTGGCGTTGGTCAGGGCATGGAAGCGGTGGTTGAGGGAAATGCCGATGCCACGCCCGGAAGTGTTAGTATGTCTGCGGTTAGGAAAGCCAATGCAACAGCCGGTGTGCGTATATTAAATCTTGCAAACGCAGATTACCAAGAGAGGCTCAAGCATTCATCCGCTCCGGGCCTTAGGTCTTATACAGTGGAGGCCGGTGATCAACCGGGTGTTGAAACGCAAACTCGAATTTTTGCCATGGATATTTATCTGATGGTTCCTAAAAATCTCGAAGACGAAGATGTTACTAAAATTCTTGATGTTCTTCATTCAAAATGGGGCGAAATGCAAAAAGAATATAAAGGGATCGCTGCGGCCTCTTTAAGTGATTTTGTTCATTCTTCGCAAACGATCCCTTATCATAAGGCTGCGATCAAATATTATAAAACGGGCAAAGCTAAAGCAATTTGGGACGACGCCGCAGAGCAAAGAAATCAAAAGTTATTGGCCATCTGGAACTGAGTGAGTTGTGAAGCAAACATCATCGCAAAAATATTTTAATCTATTCATTTTTGGCACACCCATATTACTGGGAATATTGTGGATTATGGGCGTGCCCTCAAAATTAGGGTTGGCAGTGTTGGATGGTAATTACCTCGCTCTGTTAATCTCATTTTCGCTCGGCGCTGCTTTTATCTATTGGCCTTATAAGAAAGAGGCTTGTTATCTTGATTATGCTTTGGCGTTGTGTGCCGCTTTTGTCTGGTTGCTATGTGCTTATAATTATGAATATTGGCTACTTCATCAACATGAAAGAACGATTTTCA
This sequence comes from uncultured Kordiimonadaceae bacterium, assembly GCA_937914685.1. Classification (GTDB taxonomy): domain Bacteria; phylum Pseudomonadota; class Alphaproteobacteria; order Sphingomonadales; family Emcibacteraceae; genus Pseudemcibacter. The sequence continues at coordinate 4,798 of CALDNY010000180.1, read as the reverse complement.
AAGTTATTGTCGCCGTTTCTGCCATTGGTCTGCTCTGTGAAGGGGTGCGTAAGACCGCGGGCAATGGCATGGCAACGGTTATTGTTCTTTCATTATTATATGGGCTTTTAGGGCATCATGCGACGGGCATATTCGAAGGGGCGCAAAATGATGCCGATAAATTGTTTATTTATCTTTATTCTGACGGTAGCGCCGTACTCGGTTTTATTATGATGGTTGCGGGTACTTTGGTTTTGGGTTTTTTGATCTTAGGACAAGTGATGCAGTCTAGTGGGGCGATCGTTTTTTTCTCAGATATTGCAATGGCGGCGATCGGTAAACGAAGGGGCGGCCCTGCTAAAGTCGCTATCATAGGCAGTTCTTTAATGGGTACGGTCAGTGGTTCTACGGTTGCAAATATTATGTCGACAGGAATGGTTTCAATCCCATTAATGAAAAAAAATGGCTTTTCTGGACCAATGGCCGCAGGAATAGAGGCTGTAGCCTCAAACGGTAGCCAGCTCGCACCACCAGTGATGGGAGCCACAGCTTTTATCATTGCTGAATATTTAGAGCTTCCTTATTCAACAATAGTAGCTGCGGCCATACTGCCGGCCTTTGTTTATTATTTATTCCTTTTTTGCCAAGTTGATTTTTACGCTCGCGATAAAGGAATGGTCGGGCTTAAGGCTTCTGAAATCCCCAATATTAAAGAGGTTTTAAAAAAGGGCTGGATCTTTATTTTACCTTTGATGGTGCTTGTTTTTTTCTTGTTTGTCCTTACTTATAATCCGGCAAAATCCGCGCTTTATGCCACTTTATCATTGTTGGTATTAACATTGGTCAAATACCGAAAACTTCCCAAATTAGACACTATCTTTCAATCGATTATACTGCTTGGAAAACCATTTACGCTATTGGTGATGATTTGCGCAGGTGCGGGAATTATTATTGGGGTCATTAACATGAGCGGTATTGGCTTTAGCCTTGCTCTGGCCTTGGGAGATATTGGTCAAATATACGGCCTCTTTGTGATGCTGATACTGACGGCACTGATTTCAATAATCCTAGGTATGGGAATGCCAACATCGGCTGTTTATATTATTGTTGCCATGTTGCTCGCCCCTTCAATTATGGATATGGGGGTGCCGGCCATTGCCGCTCATTTCTTTGTTTTTTATTTTGGGCTAGTCTCTATGTTAACGCCGCCCGTGGCTATTGCATCATATGCTGCGGCTAGCCTTGCTAAAGCAGACCTTAAAGCGACAAGTATGGCCGGCTTAAAGCTTGGTTTATCAGCCTTTATAATGCCCTTTTATTTTATATATAACCCGGGACTTCTTCTAATCGGGTCAGTAGAAGAGATTATAATAGCGGCATTAATTTTAATAGTGGCGGGCATTTTATTGGCTCGTGCCTTGACTTTTTATGCAAGTGAGACGAAGAATTCCAACCTCTATGGATCATGGGACCTTGGGGTTAGTGTTTTGGTCGGCACGGCGACATTGTGGTTAGGCAGTGATAATATTTTTAATTATGCTATGGTTTTTCTAGGGCTTTGCGCTATAATTTACGGCAATCGCTTTTTAAAAAATAATAAAAGCACATCCCTATAAACGATAATTAATGCTTTTAATTCTAAGAGTTATAATATAACATTTATTCAAATAAAAAAATAGGTGGGTATGATGGTTAAATTTACGGTTAATGGAAAAAAACACTCTTTTGCTGGTGACGCAGAAATGCCGCTCTTGTGGTATTTGCGTGATGAGGCAAATTTAACGGGCACTAAATTCGGTTGCGGAATCTCCCAATGTGGGGCTTGCACCGTCCATATTGACGGCGAGGCCGCACGATCATGTTCGGTGACGATGGCCACTATCGAAGGCCAAGATATTACCACCATCGAAGGACTTGGAACCGCTGAACGTCTCCACGCCGTACAACGTGCCTGGATTGATGAAGATGTGGCCCAGTGTGGTTTCTGCCAGTCGGGTCAGATTATGGCGATAGCATCGTTCTTAAAAGAATATCCAAATCCAACCGACGACGATATTGATGAAAATCATACCAACCTATGCCGCTGCGCCAGTTACGCGCGCATGAGGAAAGCCATTCATACGGCCGCCCGTTATGTAAGAGGGGAGATGTAAGATGAATAATATAGATAGAAGACAGTTCCTAAAAGTTTCTGCCGCTGCAGGCGCCCTTATCATCAGCTCCCCATCATTTAGTTTCGCGAAAAATGCAAAAGGCGATGATCGTTACCGTAACTTAGATGCAAACCTAGGGTTTTATTTAAAAATTGAGGCAGATAATACGGTCACCATCGGTTATTCAGTACCCGACGACGGCACGGGTGTTAGCACCGCGCTGCCGATGTTGGTTGCCGAAGAATTGGACGTTGATTATGCATCCGTGAAGGTTGATAAATTACCACCACTTTATAAAGAAAATGACGGCAGCAATCCGCGCGGAGGTGATGATCCCTATATCAATGAAACATTCGGTGGGCAACCCATTCACCAGACAACAGGCGGTAGTCAAGCCATTCACCGGTCATATGATATGCTTCGTCTAGCGGGCGCAGAAGCCCGTGACCGTTTGAAGGAAGCGGCTGTGGCTGATTTCGGTGTGCCGATGAGCCAATTGAAAACTGAAAATGGTTATGTCATTCATGGTAACAAACGCATCGCTTATGGCGCGCTTGTTGAAAAAGCAGCGGCAGTGCGTTTAGAGCATATCCCAAAATTAAAAGAGCCAAGCGAATTTAAAGTGATCGGCACCGATCAACCACAAAAAGTGGCTAAAGACGTTGCCCTTGGCCAGCAGAAATACTGTATGGATATGGAACTGCCGGGTATGCTTAATGCTGTGATCGCGCGTTGTCCTTATATTGACGGCATAGTAAAATCATATGATGACAGTGCCGCTCTTAAAGTACCGGGTGTGCGCAAAGTGATGCGTATGCACCGTATACCGGAAGATCGCAGTCAACAAAAATATATTGCCGATGGTATAGCCGTTATTGCCGATAGTCATTGGGCGGCTTTAAAAGGTCGTGAAGCCCTTAAAATCGAATGGGATGACAGCATATGGGCACACGCTGATAATGCATGGATTAATAGTAATTTCGATGACATGATTAAAAATGCCCCGCGCAAAGTGCATCTTGAACATGGTGATTTCGATAAGGCATATGCCGAGGCCGATAAAACATTAGAGGTCGCCTATGATCAGCCATATTGGGCCCATGCGACCATGGAAACGCCGTGCGGTATAGCGGATGTTCAAGATGATAAAGTCATTGTAATTTCTGGAAATCAATCGGTCGTTCGCGTAATGAATGATTTGATGAATGTATTGCCAGGGTATACCCATGATCAGTTTGATGTGACCATCATGAGAATAGGTTCTGGTTTTGGTCGTAAGTTTATTGTTGATGCGGTGACGGAAGCGGCGCTTTGTTCAAAAGCGGTGGGCAAGCCAGTTAAAGTGATCTGGACCCGTGAAGATGACCTTGAACAGGATTTTTATAATCCAAAAGGGCGTCACATGTTCCGTGGAGGTATTGATAAAGACGGTAAATTAATCGCCGCCAATTATCTTCATTGTTCAACCGATAGTGATATGGCGGTACACGGGTTTCCTGCTCACCATGTGCCGAACTACCGCGGTGAAGTGATCAATAGTAAAATGTTGCCATATGGGCCATGGCGCGGCCCAACGGAAAATGTAGCGGGTTACGCCATGCAAAGTTTTGTTGATGAAATGGCGCATTTAGCTGGAAAAGATCCACTGCAGTACCGTATTGATATGTTCCGCGAAACTGGTGATACACCGCATCCCGGATTTAGTAGTGATTTCATGGTCGCCGAGCGTTTCATAAATGTGCTGCAAATGGCCGCTAAAAATGCCGGATGGGGTAACGAACTTCCAAAAGGCCATGGCATGGGGGTCGCGAGCTTCATGACTTTCGGTGGTTACGCCGCCTGCGTTGTTGAAGTTAAAGTGGATAGTGACGGTACGCTAACGATTATTAATGCCTGCGGTGCGGCTGATCCGGGTATTGCGATAAATCCGCAAGGATGCCGTGCGCAGATTGAAAGTGGAACTTTGGATGGCTTTAGTGCTGCCCTTGGTCAAAAAGTTGAAATCGAAGGTGGTCGGGTGGTCAGTAACAATTTTGACACTTATCATATGGCAAGGATAGCGGCGTCACCCCATCAATTCACCGCCGAAGTCGCGCGGAATACGATTGCACCAAAAGGCATGGGTGAAATGTCCCTACCACCGGCAATACCAGCGTTAACCAATGCTATTTTTGCGGCATGTGGTGTTCGCATCCGAAAACTCCCGATCGCCGATCAGCTTAAAGCAGCGATGAAGGGGTAATTATTTATTATAAAGATCGTCCGGGTTTTTAAGGACATCTGCGATGATCTTTATTTTACCGTCACTAGAAACTTCCTCGTAAAAGCAATTGCGACGTCCAGTGTGACAGGCAACGCCGATTTGATCGACTAGTAATAAAATAGTATCACCGTCACAATCAATGCGGAAATTTTTTAGTGTCTGAATTTGGTTGGATATTTCGCCCTTACGCCATAATTTTTGTCGTGAGCGTGAATAGTAACAAACGCGTCCTGTTTCGAAAGTTTCTGTTATGGCTTGCTTGTTCATCCAAGCCAACATCAAAACTTCGTGCGAATCATATTGTTGTGCAATTACAGGAATTAGCCCGTCATTATTGAAGATTAATTTTTCAAATAATGAGCTTAGATTACTGTTATCTGTGGCGTTTGGCATAATATATTCC
>CALDNY010000179.1 GCA_937914685.1 uncultured Kordiimonadaceae bacterium | reverse complement strand
TTCAAACAAAAATGCGTCTTTTTCTACCTTTGAAATTAACCCAGCAAATTCCCATTCCGCCATTGTTGAAGTATTCTCAAAATTATGAGCATGATTAGTAAGGCGTCCTTCATGAAAGGCGAGGGTGTAACCACGGCCCTGAACCGTATCGAGTTCCTGCATATATTTTTTAGGGTTCCAATTTTCAGGATCCTCATAATAATCATCAATAGCCATACGGTAGGCGCGCGCGACTAAGGCCACATAATATTGGCTTTTATTACGTCCTTCTACTTTTAAGCTATCAACGCCGAGCTTTAAATATTGATCGAGCTTAGGCATAAGACAAAGGTCTTTAGAATTTAAAATATAGGAGCCACGCTCATCTTCTTCGATCGGCATAAGTTCGCCTTCGCGGATGCCTTCTTCCAGTAAAAATTCAAACATATCACGAGTATGTTCATTAAGCTCTAATTCCTGAATAGTGCCGTCTTTTAAACGCATATGAACTTTATAATTCCACCTACAGCTATTAGAACAATTGCCCTGATTAGCACCACGCTCTGACATAAAATTGCTTAACATACAGCGGCCAGAATAAGTCATGCACATGGCACCATGGACAAAGGCCTCAAGTTTAATATCAGGACATTTTTCGCGAATTTCCACCAGTTCAGCAAAGGATACTTCACGGGCAAGAACGCAAAGCTTTGCCCCTTGTTCCTGCCAGAATTTAACACTCAACCATGAACAGATATTAGCCTGAGTTGAAATATGCAATTCAAGGTCAGGGGCGTGTTCTTTGACATATTGAAAAACGCCAGGATCGGCAATAATCACGCCGTCTGGTTTAACTTTACGGACAGTTTCAACATATTTTTCCAACTTTGGAACATCTTTATTATGGGAAAATAAATTTAACGTAAGATAAACTCTCTTTGAATGGGCGTGAGCAAATTTAATGCCTTCGACCACATCTTCTAGACTAAAATCCGACTTTGTTCGTAATGACATATCGGGCGTACCAAGATAAATAGCATCCGCACCATAAAGTACCGCCATTTTAAGCTTCTGCAAATTACCAGCAGGCATTAAGAGTTCCGAGCGTCTCAAAGTCATTTTCGATCCATTTAATTTAAAATCTATTTATTTGGCTTATATAAGGGAAAAAATATTAAATGTCTAAATAATATAATCCATAATCATACGTCGGGCTTGGGGTATTTTCTTGGCAAATGGCCTAAGCATATGACGGTCCATGAAAAATTCAGTCAACGCAAAGCCGCAACGGATATCTTCAATCGTCACATCATGGCCTGTTTCTGTCAAAAACTTTGGCAAAGTTAGCATTTTATCATGATAAGGGAGTCCAGCTTCCTTGCTCACAGCGCGGCCAGACTTTGGCGATACATAAATAAGCTCATCTTGCTGACCAGAGGCAACACATGATCCTAAATTAAGGCCAAATCCTAATTCCTGTAATAAACCAAGCTCGAAACGTACAAGTAAAGGCCCCCAATTTAAAATATTATCTTGGGCCAAATTTAGAGTATCTAAAAAAGCCAACAATCCATCAAGTAAAAGGCTGTGAACTTCATTTTCTGGAAGGGCCACAGATAAAACTGCGGTAACGCTATTTAACGCCGCCAATTTAGAGGGGGTATATAAAAAGGCAACGGAACGTGCATTCTTAACCTCAACATTATATAACCCTAGATGTGAAGAAAGACGCCCCCTCCATGTTACATCAATTTCATTGCCGGGTTGAATATTACCGCGTTGGCGGCGACCTAAACCACCCTTTACAATACCACAACACAGTCCATGATCACGGGTTAGCACCTCAAGGATTGCGTCAAATTCACCGTATTTACGTAAAGTAAGAATTATTCCCTGATCACGCCATTGCATCTATTGGCTTTCTAATATATTGATTTTCATTAAATCACTTAAATAAATTTAAAATATCATTATACTCATATATTAAAATTGGTATAGTGATCTGTGAAAATTTTAAAAATATAGATGAAAATATAAAGTAAGGTGTCAAATTGCTAAAAATTAGTAAGAGTTTTCTGACAACGCTCATTGAAGCGATCCCAAGTGCTATTTATTT
>CALDNY010000178.1 GCA_937914685.1 uncultured Kordiimonadaceae bacterium | reverse complement strand
CGTTAGTAAACGTACTGGTGAAAATGTGATTTTAACAGACGCCATCATCAAAGAAGTAGTGCGCAAGTCTGCTGAATTTTGGCCTAAAGGCATTCAGTATGATTTTATTGGCGAAACGTCAAAACAGGTCATTACGTCCGTTTCCAGTTTGCAAAATAGTATTATTTCAGCCATTTTACTTGTCTCTATTACCATGATCATTGCCCTTGGTGAACGAACCGCTCTTTTGGTTGCTATTTCAATTCCTGGGTCATTTTTACTGTCTATTTTCCTGATGAATATGTTGGGAATGAGCATTAATATGGTTACCATGTTTGGCTTAATATTGTCCGTGGGATTACTGGTGGATGGGGCGATCGTCGTTACCGAATATGCCGATAGGAAAATGCAGGAAGGTATTGATAAAAAAGATGCTTACCGCATTGCTGCCCAGCGCATGGCTTGGCCTATTCTTGCCTCAACAGCAACAACCCTCGCCGCCTTTCTTCCCTTGTTATTCTGGCCTGGATTACCCGGTGAGTTCATGCGCTACCTGCCTTTAACTTTGATCTTTACATTAACGGCTTCTTTTTTAATGGCATTAATTTTTATGCCTACCCTTGGCAGTTTGATCGGGAAAAAAGCGGCTGGTGCGGGCGATAATGTTTCCCATCTGGCGGTTGGTGGCAATTTTGATCCAAATGCTCTTAAAGGCATGACAGGATCATACGTGCGCCTGGTTAGTCGGCTCATTAAGCACCCTCTTCGTTTTTCTGGCTCTATCATACTTGGTATTTTGGCTATTTTTATCGCATATGCCATGTCGGGAACACCTGTTGAATTTTTCCCAGCGGGGGATCCTGAAAACATTCAAATTCATGTCCATGCCCGAGGCAGTCTTTCTCTTGATGAAAGGGATTTTCTTGTTCAAAAAGTAACAAATACTATAAAGGACAATCCTTATATTGAAAGTTTTCAATCAAAAACCATGGCCGTTGTTCAAAGCTCTAATAATACGACAGAGGATGTCATTGGAACACTTAATGTTAATTTCATTGATTGGCAATATAGGCCAAAAGTTGACAAAATTATTCAAGATATTCGTGTTTTAACAAAAAAAATTCCGGGCATATTAATCGAAGTCGTCGTCCCTGCTCAAGGTCCCGTTCAAGGTAAAAACCTACAGTTAGAGATTAAAGGCGAAAACAGAGAAGTTATGCTGCCTGTTGTTAATGCTATATATGATCATATGCAAAATGATGTGAACGGCCTTACTGATTTAGACAATACATTACCCATGCCTGGCATTCAGTGGGAATTAGAAGTTGATAGAGCACTAGCAGGATTTTACGGTACAGATATTGCCAATGTCGGTAGCGTCATCCAATTGGTAACTAATGGCATTAAAGTTGGTGAATACCGCCCTGATGACGCCGATGATGAGGTTGATATTCGCATTCGTTTTCCTGAACAATACCGTAATATTAGCCAACTTGACGAAGTACGTGTCCAAACCAAAGGGGGCTTAGTTCCCATCACTAATTTTGTAAAAAGAGTAGCAAAACAAAAAATTAGTACGATCGAAAGAGTAGACACAAAACCGACTTATAAAATCAGAGCCAACGTTATTGACCCTACCGAGCGCAATAATATCTCCAGTGCATTAGAGAATTGGATTGAACAGCAAAATTTCAGCTCACTGGTACAAATAAAATTTGCGGGCACCGATGAAGAACAAGAAAAATCCATGGCCTTCTTAGAAAAAGCATTTGCAATGGCTCTTTTTATCATGGCCCTTATTCTGGTTACACAATTTAATAGCTTTTACCATGCGGGTCTTATTTTGTTAGCTGTGCTGTTATCAACTGCTGGTGTTCTTATGGGAATTATGATTTCAGGACGCAGTTTTCAAATCATTATGTCAGGGGTCGGGGTTATTTCTCTGGCAGGTATCGTCGTTAATAATAACATCGTCCTGATTGATACTTACGCGCGGCTTAAGGAATCTGGTATGGAGCCTTATCTGGCCATCGTCCAAACTGTCGCCCAACGTTTGCGTCCAGTGATGCTGACAACATTAACGACCGTTATCGGTCTTCTTCCTATGGTCTTCATGGTCAATATTGACTTTGCCCATCGCAGCGTAGAAGTGGGTGCCCCGTCAGGCAACATGTGGGTTGATTTGGCCATCGCCGTTTCTTTTGGGCTGTTATTTGCAACGGTACTTACGTTGTTATTAACACCATGCCTATTAGCGACACGGGTTAAATTTTCTAAAAAATACCGAGAAAGCAACCTAAAATCATTATCATCGACTGTTGGAAAAGCCGTAGAGTAAAAGTTTAAGGCTTGTCTTTATTCTGTTTTTTTATTTGAAAATAAATCACTGGAATAGAGATAAAATAAACCAACCCAATCACGGTCATTGTCACCCATAAATGAGTGATAAGTAATGACGCCAATATACCAATGCTCAGCAATAAAAAAATCACATGCTCTTTATGTATTTTTAAACTTTTAAAAGAAAAAGTAGGTATTCGGCTAACCGTCAAGATACAGATAATACCCATATAAATAGAACATAAAATAGGGTCTTTTATTATCGGCGTATTGAATTCAAATGCTAATATCATCGGGTAGATAGCCAATGCCGCCGATGCAGGTGCGGGAATTCCTGTATGATAACCTGCTTTAACATCAGCCCCTAGATTTTCATCTTTCATTACCGTATTAAAGCGGGCAAGACGAAGAGCCATACAAATGACGAAAATAAGTGACATCAACCAACCAATGCCTTTAATATCACTAAGCACCCACATGTACATAATCAAGGCAGGCGCCACCCCAAAACTTATCACATCAGAAAGACTATCAAGCTCTGCACCAAATTTACTGGTCCCTTTCAATAGGCGCGCCACACTTCCATCAAGGCCATCAAACACCCCGGCAATAAGAATGGATGTTACCGCCTCTTCCCATTTACCAAGATAAGCAAAACGAACTCCGAACATACCAGCACAAAGCGCTAGAACCGTAATGGCATTGGGCGCTAAGCTGCGGACAGGAATATGAAAACGTGTTTTAGTTTTAGGCATCATTAAATCACCTTATTATCTTATTATCTTATTACGCCAGCTCTTTCTTTTTCGCGGCCTTTTTCACTTGCAATTACTGTTTCGCCCGCAATAGCGCGTTGACCAACACAAACCAATGAATGAACCCCTTTTGGTAGATAGACATCAACGCGACTACCAAAACGAATTAATCCAAACCGTTCACCGGCTTTTAGTTCTGCCCCATCATCAACCCAGTTTAAAATACGTCGCGCCACTAAACCTGCGACTTGTACAAAGGCAACATTATTACCAGAGCTGGTTTCCATTAAAATAGCGTGACGCTCGTTCTCTTCACAGGCTTTTTCCAGCGAGGCATTAAGATATTTGCCAGGAGTATAAGCTTGGCGGATTATTTTTCCGTCCACAGGAATTCGGTTAACATGAACATCAAAAACATTCATAAAGATACTCACCCGTGTGCATTCGTCATCACCCATTGCAAGCTGCGCTGGTGGAACCGACATTTTAATCGATTGGACCACGCCATCTGCGGGGGCAATGATCAGTCCTTCTTTTTGCGGCGTTATTCTATCGGGATCACGAAAGAAATAGGTGCACCATAATGTCAGTAGCACGCCGAAAAAGACCAAAAAATCCAGATCCATTAAAAAGAATAGCCCTGTTATAACGGCAAACACGCAGATAAATTTGTGACCTTCTCTGTGGATTGGGACGAAAACGGAAAGAATAGTCTCCATGATGGTTTATCCTGCTCGTTAAAATTGTTTAATAAAGGTATCGATAATGCTTAAGCATCTGCTATGCAAGCATTGTCGCTATTTTTTTCTAATTCTTCAAGTCTTTGTTGAACTTCGTCTAATTGTTGTTGTTTTTGCCACATCTGATAATATCTTCCTTTTTTCTCTAAGAGCTTATTATGGCTGCCTCTTTCAATAATCATGCCGTCATCTAAAACCATAATTTCGTTAACATTAATTATGGTTGATAATCGGTGGGCGATTACAATGGTTGTTCTTTGCTCTGATATTTTTTCCAAGGATTGTTGAATATCTCGTTCTGTATGACTATCAAGCGCGGACGTGGCTTCATCAAGCAATAAAATTGCTGGATTTTTTAAAATGGTTCTGGCAATGGCCACGCGCTGTTTTTCACCGCCTGACAATTTAAGCCCTCTCTCCCCCACTTGTGTTTCATAAGTATCCGGTAACGTCATAATAAAATCGTGAATTTTTGCAAGTTTTGCCGCTTCAAATATTTCCTCATCACTAGCGTCATGATTACCGTATGAAATATTATATTTAATAGTATCGTTAAAAAGCACTGTATCTTGAGGAACCACTCCGATTGCTTTACGTAAACTAAATTGACTAACATCGCGAATATCTTGACCATCGAGCGTCACAGAACCCGATGCAATATCATAAAACCGAAATAATATCCGCGATATGGTCGATTTACCTGCTCCACTAGTACCTACAATTGCTGTGGTCGTGCCGCTAGGTACTTTAAAGGATATATTCTTTAATATGGGGCGGTCTTCTGAATAATGAAAACAAACATCTTTAAATTCAATTTCTCCCCCTTTAAGGGTCAATATTTGGGCATCTTCTTTGTCTTGAATTTCAGGATTTTGAGCAATGAGCGTGAACATTTTCTCCATATCCGTCAATGCCTGTTTAATTTCCCGATAAACAAATCCTAAAAAATTAAGAGGAATATATATTTGTATCAGCAAGGCATTGATAAGAACAAATTCACCAATGGTAAAACGCCCTTCATAAACGCCCGTTGCCCCCATAAGAAGTACAGCGATAAGCCCGCCTGAAATAATAATTCCCTGACCGACATTTAATAACGTCAGTGACACTTGACTACGAATTGATGCCGCCTCAAAGCGGCTTAAAGATTTATCATAGCGTTTTGCCTCATGCTCTTCACTGGTGAAATATTTAACGGTTTCAAAATTAAGCAGGCTATCGATTGCTCTACCATTTGCCTTAGTATCCTGCTTATTCATTTCCCGACGATATTTAAGACGCCATTCCGTGACAGCAATGGTAAAATAAATATAACTACTCAAGCAAATAAATGTAATAACGGCATAAAGATAGCCATATTTAACCCAAAAAATACTTGAAATCATCACTATTTCAATGATGGTGGGGATAATATTAAAAAGCATAAAACGAAGCAGAAAATCAATACCTCTCGTTGCTCTTTCAATAACCCGGCTAAGACCACCAGTGCGCTTTTCTAGGTGAAAGCGTAATGAGAGAAGGTGCAAATGGCGAAATGTGTGCAACGCTATATTGCGTAGTGCATTCTGGCCTACTTTTACAAAAATAGCGTCCCTAATTTCACCAAATGCCTGTGTCAAAACTCGCGCCGTGCCATAACCAATTATTATGCCCACCGGAACCGCTGCGGCAATTAAACGCGTATCTGCCTTTACATCGCCCGTTAATATATCGACCGCATCTTTAAATAAAAATGGGACATATACACCAATCAGTTTTGCCATAACCAAAAAAGCCATCGCGAGGATCACTCTTATTTTTAAGTCGATCCGTCCCTTAGGCCAAATGTATCGCCATAATTCTTTAATTGTTGAAAAATGATTAGCCGTGTTTTTATTATCTTCTATGGAGCTTTCTATTTTAGGAGCTTCTACAGCGGCCATAAATTGTTACCTTTTTAATATTGATAAAAAAATTTAAAAAACATACAATAAAATATGATCTGGTATAATTATTATACTGATTATTAATATCTATTTCAACCAATCGGAAATAGATATTAAATATGGGGATAAATATTGTTTTTTCAATAGATGTTCTATTTTAAAACTGACGAGTATGAATTAGATTTAATGATTAATTTTGACCAATTTACATCTGTTGTTAATGATAATAACTTAGATTATGAAAGTCTTTTACCGCTTTATTATCACTTTGATTTCAATAAGATACCGTTTGAATGTCAAATTCTTTCTCGTGATGATGACAACTCCTATATTGTCAACCTCACCGCGAAATTAGGGTTTCTTCCTTATAGTAGTGAAAATAGACAAAAGCGGCAAAAAATCCTAAAAAACTTTCAAAATTTAATGCAACATAGATTAATCATTATGGATCATCACTGCAACATGACCTTCCCCATTGAAACAAGCATCACTGGTCAACTTAATGCAAAAATAATGATGGAAGCGATCGTCTATACATTACTTGATGTTGAAGATATACTTTCCATAATCACCAATACTCTAGAAAATCCAACCGCCGAAAATAAGAAACATTCGGCAAGCCTCTAGGATATTGAGTAATCTATTTAAGTTCTTTTCCTAAGGGAAGGGTTAATTGTTGACCAGGATAAATCAAATCTGGATCACCAATGATATCTAAATTAGCCCCAAATATGACCGTATAATGATAACCAGAACCATAAAGTTTTCTTGCAATATGCCATAAACTGTTGCCTGGTTTTACCACAACATCACCTGTAAGGCGGCTTTTATCAAGTTCCATAGAGGGATTAAATGGTTGAGAAATTCTCACCTCAACATTACCATCAAGAAGCAACTGATCCAAGCGAATGATGTGCTCTTCGCTAGACAAAGTGTCGCCCATTTCAAATTCCCATTTACCATCTTCGTCTGAAACAACATTGCCAATGAAAGCATTATCAAGATAAATTTTAATTTCAGTACCCGCAGTTGCACTTCCATTCACAACCGTTACACCGTTATCTGTGTAATCAAGAGCGTCCAAAGATAAGCCCTTTGTTGCCAAAGTCATATTCGCATTCTTAGGTTTTTGTAAAACCCGGCTCGGCCCATTGCCGCTACGAGGGCTTAAAATGGCGACAACACCTTCCGTATCATCATTATTAAAACGTTCTTCATTACGCTCTGGTACAGCAACAATCACAATATCGCTTGAAGTAATCTCAAACTGCCCTTGAATTTTTGATACAATACTTAGCTCCGTAGGACCACTAGGAAGCGGTTTATCAAATAATAAGACCCATTCACCGTTACGATTTGCTATGGCAGAACCGATCAGTTTATCTCTGGCGTAAATGAGAACATCACTTCCCGCTTCGGCGCGCCCCGCGATAACGCCAGTACCGTTACGGCTTATTCTAACCACGTCAAAACTAGGGATAATCATTGCGGCTTCATCAGCAGAGGTTTGTTCTTGGTTAGTAACTTCTGTCACATTTGCGACAGCTTCATCCATTTTAAAAACTGTATCCGAACCATCATCTGCAAGAAAAATAACCCAAACAAGCGCACCTACAGCAACAGCTGCAAGCAAAGACAGGCTAAATTTTAATCCGCCGCCTTGGCGTTTTTTCGAATTCTTCGATTGATCTTGCAAATTATTTCCACCTAAGCTTAACAATTAAGCTCTTTGTCGTTCCTAATATATCTTATATAGTCTTTGG
>CALDNY010000177.1 GCA_937914685.1 uncultured Kordiimonadaceae bacterium | reverse complement strand
CAATATTTGTTAAATATGGTTCTACTTATGGCACAATTATAAATTATAAATAAAATAGGGGGCAAAAACTTAATCAGTTTTAAGTTTTTAAAGAATTTATCATATGTTTAAAAATACCAGAAATAAAATATTATTGGCCTTAAGTGCTGTGGGCCCGGGCTTGTTTTTGATCGGATACAATATCGGTACGGGCAGTGTGACAACCATGGCTAAGGCCGGCGCTGAATATGGCATGATGTTGTTTTGGTTGGTGATCTTATCTTGTATATTTACTTATATTTTGATGGTTGCTTACGGACAGGTAACTCTGGTTTCTGGAAAAACAGCTCTTTTTAATATTAAAACTCATCTCAAGGCGGGAAAACTGCTGGCGTTATATATTATGACAGCCCTTATTATAGGCGAATTACTGGCCTTGGTAGGCATTATGGGTATCGTGGCTGATTTGGTACAAGAAGGAATTCGCCTGTTAAACATGGGTTGGGTTGTTAATACGGAATGGATCATTTTGCTGCTGGTCATTTGTTTGTTTTTTATGTTCTGGTTTGGTCGCTATAAGGTCTTTGAAAAAATTCTAACATTATTTGTTATCCTGATGGCACTGTGTTTTATCGCGGTATTTTTTATGGTTAGCCCAAACCTTCCTTCTATTATTGCAGGGGCGGTTCCTCATATGCCCGATAACGCAGGGGCCTTTGGGATAGCGGCGGCAATGGCAGGGACCACTTGTTCGGCGGCTGTTTTTATAATCCGTAGTACGGTCGTTGCTGAAAAGGGCTGGACCATCAATAATTTAAAAGACGAAAAAAGGGACGCTTTTGTTTCTTCTTTGATGATGCTTTTACTCAGTGGATTAATTATGGCTGTTTCAGCAGGAACGCTTCATCTAATGGGCTTGAAACTGGATAATACCCTTGATCTGATACATTTATTTGAACCAATAGGGGGGAAAGTCGCCGCTTTTTTATTGATATTAGGAATTGTCGGTGCAGGGCTTTCTACAATATTTCCTATAGTCTTGATTGCACCGTGGTTGATCTCTGATTATAGAGGAACGCCGCGCGACATCCGATCTCCACTATATAGGGTGTTCATCGTCGGCGGCTT
>CALDNY010000176.1 GCA_937914685.1 uncultured Kordiimonadaceae bacterium | reverse complement strand
GTTCCATATCCACCATCCGTGCGACATTCTGCAATTCGGGGAAATCTTTTTTAAAGGCTTTGGCAAAGGGAGGGGCTGCGCCGTTATTATATTCTGGGTCCTTACCGGGGACATCCACCCTTACGTGAATGCGGTATATATTATCGACATTGTTCCAAAAGGTATCATAACTAAGTTCCGAGCGAACGAAGAGCGTAATCAACATCACTGCCGCTAGCCCTATGGCTAATCCTAAGATATTTATGGTGCTGAAGAGCTTGTGACGAAGGATGTTTCGCCATGCGGTTTTTATGTAGTTTAATAATAACATCGTCCCTCCCAAGAATTTGTTATTTATTTTTCCCGATTATTTATGGATTATCCTTGAGCCATTGTTTGGCTTCTTTTTGCATCAGGGATATTTCGCCGTACTTAAAGAGTGGCTCTAATTTTCGGTAGTTTTTCCCCCCTAGGCCGTAGCCGTTTTGACCAGAGATATAAAACCATTTATAGGCTTGTTTTTGGTCTTTTGGAACCCCTTGGCCCTGAAAATAAAGCAGGCCCATATTATTTTGGGCGATGTTATTGCCGTTATTGGCGGCTTTTTGGTACCAATGGAAGGCTTCTTCGTAATTACGATCTGTGATTGTTCCTGAATAATAGGCTTGAGCGAGGCTGGTTTGGGCGTCGACATTGCCTTGTTGTGCGGAAAGGGAATAATATTTAAAGGCAAGATCTTTATCTTGCATTCTGCCGATGCCTTTAGCGTAAAATGTAGCGACATTATATTGGGCTAGGGCAGAGCCACGGTCGGCGGCTTTCTCATACCAGAAAAAGGCGCGATCTAAATCTTTTATAGTGCCAATTGCGTTTAGATACATTTTGGCAATTCTGATTTGAGCTTTCAAAATACCTTGTTCGGCTTCGGTGCTATATTCCTCAAAGGCTAGTTCGTAATCGCCTTCGAAATAATGCTTGTCGGCACTTTTCATATCAGCGATTGCATAGCTTGGAGCGAATATCATTAATAATAAGGCAATGGAAATTTTCATAGCGGTCCCCTAAGTGAATATTAAGTCCTTAAATATGGCGTAAATAAGGAAGCATGTCTTGTTGATTTTATAATTGTTCAGTATCCAAATATTTTGGAATTTTTACGGACCAGCCAAATTCTGTTTCGATTTTTTCTTTTAAGGCGAGAGCGGCTTTTGGTTCACCGTGGGTGACAAAGGTTTGCTTGGGCGGCGTTTTGAAATTGCGTAGCCATTCCAATATTTCCTGATAATCGGCGTGGGCCGAGATATTATCAAGAGTTTCGACCCTTGCCCTCATTTTATACATGTCGCCGTGAATTTTGATCATTTTCTCGCCTTTTAAAATGCGGTCACCGCGGGTGCCGCCTGCTTGAAAGCCGGTGAATAAAACGGTGTTTTTAGGATCACCCATGAAATATTTTAAATGGTGTAAAATCCGCCCTCCTGTGGCCATCCCACTGGCGGAGATAATGACCTTGGGCATGGGGGAGAGGGTGAGGGCTTTCGAATCCTCGACAGTTCTGGTGTAGGTGGCAACGTTGCAAACATCGGCGCACAATTTATCATTTAAAATATGTTCA
>CALDNY010000175.1 GCA_937914685.1 uncultured Kordiimonadaceae bacterium | reverse complement strand
ACGTTTTAAGGTGTGATGATATATATTTTGACGATCTTTTCTATTTTGTGCGCCGTAATCTAATTCGAACCATCCTTCTTTTAAGCGGCCAACCGTTAGCAATAACTCTCCCCTATTATAACGGATGATGGCATTTCTTTTGTCACGTTTTAGGGCTTTATCTATTAATTTCAACGCCCCTTCAAAATCGCCATTTTGTGCCAATAATTCTGATAAATTGGTTAATGCTGATATGGAGTTAGGCTTTAGTCTTAAGGCTTCTCTATAAAATATTTCTGCATTATCCAAATCACCTGTTGAGGCCACAGCAACACCAATATTAACCCATGTTCCCTCATGCTCGGGATGGCTCACAAGAATAGACTTATAAATTTCAATAGCCTCTTCGGTGCGCTCTTGATCATTGATGGTCACCGCAAGGTTTGTCGCCGCTTCGATTGATGATGGTAGTAAGCCATATGTGGCGCGGAACATTTCTTCGGCAATGGGCAGTAAGTTTAATTTTTTTGCCACATTGCCTAAAGCAAATAAAATCTCTGGATCATTGGGACTTTCTTTCAAGGCCATCTCGTAGGCGTTAATGGCGTCCGCATTATGACCAGAGGATTCTAATTTCTTAGCTTTTTTGAATAATATCTTTGCCGTATTATTCATGAAATCACTTGCTTTCTTTTTGAGGCAAATGTGATTTGATTAACATTAAAAATAATGATGCTGATATGCCCGATGCGGAAAAAAGCATACACATCACCATAATCTGATAACGCACAGCAATAAGCGGTGATACGCCTGATAAAATCTGCCCTGTCATCATGCCCGGAAGCGACACTAGACCAACGCCGAACAAGGCATTAACAATGGGGATTAAGGCCGCTTTCAAAGCGATACTTCGTGCTTTATCGTAGGGTACATCTCGGCGCATTTCTGCTTTTATTCTTTCAGCAGCAAGGCTTATGCTATTCATAGAGCTGGCAAATATCATTCCCGCCAGTGGGATCAAATATTGCGGCGCATACCAAGGATCAAGGCCAAGGACGCCCTGGGTAATGAATAAAAGAACAAATCCACCGCCAATGGAAATGGATATTAATGCATATGGATAAAGGACTTTGCGATTGAATTTAATGGTTCTCAAAGAAATCCAACTTGAAACAAAAAGCATAACCCCAAGCACACCAATGACAATCCAGGCATTCTTCGCTTCAAATAAATAGGTAAGAAAATATCCAACAATAAGCAGTTGGATCAACATTCTAGACATGCCAATCAACGCGTCTTTGCCTTCACTATTCCATTTATAAAGAATAAATAAAACCGCGCTAACGGGAATAAAAGCTAGTGCTAAATCCTCTAATGGAATTACATGTATATTGCCCATATGGATCCTCTGATAAAATATGACCTGACTTTATAACACCATGTTTGAAAATGCATCTTATAATTCATCACAGGCAAAAAAATGCCCTATCAAGTTTTTCACAGATGGTTTATTATGGTATAATGAACCATCTGTCTGATCCGTATTAATTTTACAGATCCGACGCTGACTGAAGGACTGAGGTTGCTATGCCCGCAAAAATATTTCTTAGCTTTTTACTATTCACTTCCCTTGCCCAAGCGCAACAAACATTCACTATAACAAGCACTAATATAGAGGATAGCAAGGCCGTCTTTGCCACGGTTGAAAGTGTCAATGTGATCGCGGCAAGAGCGCGCATCAGCGGCACAATTGCCGAACTTGTGATCGACGAAGGAGATTTGGTCAAACCGAACCAGATTATCGCCAAGGTCGGTGATGAAAAATTAGCGCTGCAAATTGTCTCTATCACCTCGAGCATTAACGCTCTTAAATCTCAATTAGCGAAGGCCTCGACTGACCTTGCCCGTACAAAAGAATTATTATCCTCTGGAGCCGTCTCAAAAGCACGTCTCGATGATGCACAAACCCAATATGAAATCGCCCAAAGTGCCTTAAAGGCAAGAATTTCAGATCGTGACGTGATCAAACGACAAGTCACAGAAGGCGATGTTCTCGCCCCTGTTGGCGGACGTATCCTCAGTGTTCCTTTAACCACAGGTACAGTGATCATGCCCGGTGAGGTGATTGCCACCATCGCCGAAGAAAATTACGTTCTACGCCTTGCTGTACCCGAACGTCACGCCCAATATATGAAAAAAGGTGACCTTGTACGCCTTGAGAACGGTAAAAAGGGAGAAATCATCACGGTTTATCCGCAAATATCAGAAGGGCGTGTCAAAGCCGATGCCACCGTTGAAGGGTTAGGCAGTTATTTTGTTGGCGAAAGAGTACGGGTCTGGATTTCTGGCGGTCAACGTAGAACCATTATCATTCCACCCGACTATATTATCACGCACTTTGGCATTGATCATGTCAATATCAAACAAGCAGATGGCACTATTCTACAAATACCAGTACAACTTGGTTTACCAACATCAGAGACTGATAATATCGAAATTCTATCTGGACTACATGACGGCGATATTGCGGTGAAACCATGAAGCATTTAGGAATATCAGGTCGGCTTACTCGCGCGACGATCCGATCCCCTATGACCCCTTTATTTTTAATTGCGGCCTTGATATTGGGCGTAATGGCCTTGATAACGATCCCACGAGAAGAAGAGCCGCAAATCAGTGTTTCTATGGTTGATATACAAGTGCGTGCTGATGGATTAAGAGCTTCTGATGCTGCTGAATTGGTGACAAAGCCCCTTGAAGAAATTATCAAAAGCATTGACGGTGTCGAACATATCTATAGTCAAACTGCCGATGATCAGGTGATGATCACAGCGCGGTTTTTAGTGGGGATCAGCGCAGATAACGCCATATTGCGCGTTCATGAAAAAATTCGTGCCAATTATGACCGCATCCCCATCGACATTCCTGAGCCTTTAATCAGCGGACGGGGTATTAATGATGTGGCTATTGTTGTTCTTAATCTGTCACCAACCCCTGCCGCAGCAAGCCGCTGGAGCGAGGCTGATCTCTACCGCCTTGCTGACGAACTTCAATCCCAATTGGTTAAAGTTGATAATATCGGGTTAACTTATATGATTGGCGCGAGCCCAAATTCCATTCGTGTCGAACCCGATCCAGAAAAGCTGGCTCTTTACGGCATAACCTTGCAACAATTGGTGCAGAAAATTAAAGGGGCCAACCGTTCCTTTGACGCTGGGTTGCTTTATCAACAAGGGCAGTCCTTGAAGGCCATTGCCGGTCAAACATTAGCAGGAATTCCTGACATCAGTTTATTGCTGTTAACCTCACGCGATGGACGCGGCGTTTACGTGCGTGATGTGGCCAAGGTGATTATCGGCCCTGCCCTATCCGATCACCGTGTCACGCTGATGCGCCGTGATCAAGATAACTCGTGGAATAGCCTCCCTTCCGTTAATTTAGCGATCGCAAAAAGACCCGGCAGCAATGCTGTTTCTGTAGCAGAAGATATCCTCCAACGGCTCGAAACATTAAAAGGCTCCCTTATTCCAGAAGGTATTGAAGTTAATGTTACGCGAAATTACGGCGAAACCGCCAATGAAAAGGCAAATGAGCTTTTATTTCATTTATTTTTAGCGACTGTGTCGATTGTTATTCTCATTGGTTTTGCGATTGGTTGGCGCGAAGCGGGTGTGACGTTGGTGATCATACCTCTTACTATTTTACTCACTTTGTTTGCGGCCAATATGATGGGTTATACCATTAACCGCGTTAGTCTGTTTGCCTTGATCTTTTCGATCGGAATTTTGGTGGACGATGCTATTGTTATGATCGAAAATATTGCCCGCCACTGGTATATGAAAGACGGCAGATCAAGAATGCAAGCGGCGATAGAGGCCGTGGCCGAAGTTGGTAACCCCACAGTGGTCGCCACCCTTGCGGTGATCGCAGCCTTATTGCCGATGCTGTTTATTTCAGGATTAATGGGGCCTTATATGGCGCCCATTCCCGTCAACGCATCGGCTGCTATGCTATTTTCCTTCTTTGTTGCCGTTGTTGTCGCCCCGTGGCTCTTGTTGAAAGTATCGCCAAAAGATACCACTAAAATAAGCCATGAAGAAGCCGAAGGTAAACTCGGTAAAATTTATAGAAAAATGGCAGAACCGATCATTCGTACCCGCAAAAGAGCCATGATCTTTCTATTGTCAATCACCGCCTTGACCTTGTTAAGTTTTATATTATTTGCCACCCGTTCTGTAACAGTCAAACTATTGCCTTTTGATAATAAATCCGAGCTTCAGATTGTCCTTGATTTAGTAGAAGGGGCGAGCCTAGAAGACACTGAACGAACATTATTACATGTGGCCCATATCATTAGAGAAGTACCAGAAGTTGATTTGATCCAAAGCTATGCCGGCACAGCAGCCCCCTTTAACTTTAACGGTCTGGTCCGTCATTATTATATGAGACAATCCCCAGAAATGGGCCAATTGCAAATTAACTTGGCCGCAAAAGACGACCGCGATCGCACCAGCCATGATATTGCCTTTGATATAAGAGCTCGATTGAAAGATTTTGATCTGCCGATCGGGGCCAGCTTAAAACTAGTTGAAGTGCCCCCTGGCCCGCCAGTGATGGCTACTTTATTGGCTGAAATATATGGCCCTGATCAACAAACAAGACAAGAAACCGTCAATGAAATCAAAAAAATCTTTGCTCAGGTTCCCTATATTGTCGATATTGACGATTCCATAGGTCAACCACGACCAAGGCTTCATATTGCCATTGATCAAGACCGCCTTGAATTTTTCGGGGTACAGCAACAGGACGTCTATGACACAATATCAGTTTTAATCGGCGGGGCTCGCGTTGGCTATTCTTACCGTGGACAAGGCCGTAATCCCCTTGAAATTTCCATTCGCATGCCAAAATCTGATCTGACGTGGACAGAAAAGCTGGCCTCAACGCCAATTCCCGCCAACGCCCTGCCCGGCAATAGATCTGTGGTTGAACTTGGCGATGTTGTTAGCATTAGCGTAGAACAAGGCTCCCCCGTTATGTATAGACATAATGGCCATTTTACCGATATGGTCATGGCCGAATTAAGCGGTGAATTCGAAGCACCCATCTATGGCATGTTGGACGTTGGTAAACTGATCAAAGAACATGATTGGGGCGATCTCACACCGCCCGAGATTACCTTTCATGGTCAACCACAAGACCCGATGAAATCAACGCTTCTTTGGGACGGTGAATGGGAAATTACTTATGTAACCTTCCGCGATATGGGTATCGCCTTTGGCGCAGCGTTGCTGGGCATATATGTGCTTGTTGTCGCCCAGTTTGGCAGTTTTAAATTACCCTTGGTTATCCTAACGCCCGTGCCTTTGACTTTGATTGGTATTATTTTTGGTCATTGGCTATTTGGCGCGGCTTTTACCGCGACCTCAATGATCGGCTTTATTGCACTGGCAGGAATTATTGTTCGTAATTCTATCCTGCTGATTGATTTTATCCGCCATGAAGGGGCCAAAGATCAATCTTTACGTGATATTTTATTAGAAGCCGGCGCCGTAAGGTTTAAGCCGATCATCTTAACCGCATTGGCGGCGATGATCGGGGCCGCCACCATCTTAAGCGATCCCATCTTTCAAGGATTGGCGATTTCCTTATTATTTGGTCTGGCCTCCTCGACCCTACTGACCGTTTTGGTTATTCCTGCCATTTATATTGTTTTGCGCGATGATAAATGAAAAAATAGATCATCATTTTAATGAATTATCACCGGTTGATTTTAATATTTTTGATGGCATCTCTCTTTATCAAAAATTACTAAAAGATAATCTCAGTTATGATAAAGCCCAAGCATTGCACGATCACATCACCGTCATAAAAGATCAGGTCGAAAGCTTACTAAACGCAGAAGATGAACAATTAACAGTCGTTTACGGCTTTCTAAGCCCTGATGAACAAAAAAATTACCTAAGATTTTTAAAAGCAATTGAGGCAGATACGGATAGGTATTTGTTGAAGGTTAGAAAGGGAGAATAGGTAGAGAGAAAGGGGTCATTATCTGTGACTTCTATCGCAAGGGATTGCTCGCTTTTTTGTTTGAAAGGGGGTCTATCGTTCGCTAATCGCTCTCTACTTGAGTCCCCCCCTTGGCCTCGCGGCCTATCCCCCCAAAACTCGTCCTACGGACCGTTTCGCTACGCTTAACGTCGTTCCGCGCTTTGCGCTTCACCGAACCAAGGCTTCGTAGACCAAACCTCTCCGCCGCCGTTTTTCCTTTTAAAAGCAACGCCTTAATTAAACACATATAATCTTCACCTCTGTAACACCTCTTGCAAATCACAATAAGATCACAACGAGGAAACAATAATGGCTAGTTATAGAAAGTTTAAAGGTAAGTGGCAGGTACAAGTAAGACGGAAAGGACACAAGTCTATGAGTAAGTCATTCTTCTACAGAAAAGATGCGGAAACTTGGGCAAGAACAATTGAAAGGAAATTGGATAATGGCTGTGAAATAATTGATAAGTCAATGCTATCCACTACCTCTCTAGCAGACTTACTGATAAAGTATAGAGATACCATCACCATCAAGAAGCGTAGATGCAATGTTGAAACCTACAGTATTGATGCCTTCTTACGTCATAAGTATTCCAAACTAATGTTGTCTGAAATTACACCAAAGACATTTGCAAGTTACCGTGACGAGCGATTGAAGAAAGTAAAGCCATCAACAGTCGCCAGAGAGTTCACAATCTATAAACATGCCTTCCAAGTTGCCATCAATGAGTGGGATATCCCCCTTGGG
>CALDNY010000174.1 GCA_937914685.1 uncultured Kordiimonadaceae bacterium | reverse complement strand
CGTTTGTGGCAAACAGTTGGAGCGTTCTAGAAAGATCAATAGAAACCAGTGGACTTCATTTGGTCTATATTCTTAAATCCATGATCTTACTATTTGTAGGAAGTGTCTTTATTCAAGGCATTTCAATTTCACTCCATTCAATTCTGGTATTAATGAATAAAGAACATCTGATTGAAGAAGAAATTGGGGAGGGCATCTAATGGAAATGGATCTTAATGCTCTTCTTTGTATCATTATGTTTGCTACGGCTTGCGGGGCATTGCTCCTCGGTTATCCAGTGGCATTCACCTTGCCCGGCGTATCATTGCTTTTTGCGATACTCGGCTACCAACTTGATGTTTTTGATTTCGCTTTCATTGGCCTGATCCCGCAAAGAATTTTTGGCGTCATGACCAATGATGTTATGATGGCCGTGCCGCTCTTTGTTTTTATGGGGGTCATGTTAGAACGATCGCAAATTGCTGAAGATTTGCTTGATAGTATGGGTAAACTCATGGGTCGTATGAAAGGCGGCCTTGGTATTTCGGTCACCATCGTTGGCGCCCTTCTTGCGGCTAGTACCGGTATTGTTGGAGCAACAGTCGTGATTATGGGTCTTATGGCTCTACCTACTATGTTAAACAGAGGCTATAGCCCCGCTGTTGCCACAGGCGGCATCGCCGCTGCTGGCACACTTGGTCAGATTATACCACCATCTATCGTTTTAGTGTTGCTTGGTGACCAACTTTCATCAGCATGGCAATCAGCACAGCTTGAGATGGGTAATTACGCCCCTGAACCGCTTAGCGTTGGTGACTTGTTTGCGGGTGCTTTAATCCCAGGCCTTGGTCTAGTGCTTCTTTATATTATATACCAAATTGCAGTGGCCTTTATTTTCCCTGCCTCATCACCGGCTATTTTGGATGATGATGAAGAACTTGATATCATGCCTGTACTTGCTGCTTTCTTACCGCCAATTATTTTGGTGGTCGCGGTGCTTGGCTCAATCCTTGGCGGCGTTGCCACTCCAACCGAAGCCGCAGCAGTTGGTGCCGTTGGTGCCATTTTAATGGCCGGTTATAAAAATGACAAAAGCAAGCCCCTGCCCGTCATTATTGCTGGTTGTTCAATCGTGCTGCTTCTTTTCATTGGCGGAATATTTGATATGCGCATGGGGCGCGATGAAATTGCCACTATGGATTATCTCGCTTTTGGCATTTCTATACCCCTAATCATTGCAATGGCTTGGGGTATTATCTCAAGCTTTATGCGGGTTTACAAAACACAAGTTATCCATGAGGTCATGCAAATGACCGCTAAAATTAGCTCGATGATTTTTATCATTATGGTAGGGGCCGCTTTATTCTCGTTGATTTTCTTAGGTTTTGATGGCGATGTTTATATTCGCGATTTCCTAACAAATTTACCGGGGGGTAAACTTGGTGCCTTTGTTCTTGTTATGCTCGTCATGTTTGTTTTAGGGTTCTTTTTAGATTTCATCCAAATTGTTTTTGTTGTGGTGCCAATTGTCGCCCCTGTACTCTTTATGATGGATATTAATCCCATATGGCTTGGTGTAATGATGGCCATGAACTTACAAACATCATTCCTGACACCGCCTTTTGGCTTTGCCCTCTTTTACCTGCGCGGGGTCGCCCCTGACAGTGTAAAAACCACTGATATTTATAAAGGTGTCCTCCCCTATATTATCATCCAACTTTTTGCATTGATTCTTCTGTGGCATTTCCCGGGACTAGTAACATGGTTGCCTAGTGTGATTTTTGGTTAATTATAAATTCCATAAAAAAAGGAGGCGCAAGCCTCCTTTTTTCTTATCAGACACATTCCCCCCCAAGTGGATGGAAAAATTATTTTTTTATCAACATCTTTACATATGTGTGTGAATATTAGAATTTCTTAATGGATATATTGATCATTTTATTAATTAAAGCATTGATATAGATCAATTGTGAAAATAATATTTATTAAATTCAAATAGATAAATATCCTTTTCGAATGATTATATAATAAGAAAAACTTATCCCCTTCCCCGGTAACTAGGAACACCTTGATCCGGGATCCAAATGTCTTTCGGCGGGTTTCCTGTTTGATAGAATACATCAATAGGAATACCACCGCGTGGATACCAGTAACCACCAATCCTTAACCACACAGGTTTTATTTCTTTAACCAATCTTTCTGCAATGCCTACGGTGCAATCTTCGTGAAAGCCTGCATGATTACGAAATGAATGGAGGTATAATTTTAAGGACTTGCTTTCCACAAGGTAATCTTTTGGTACATAATCAATGACCATATGGGCAAAGTCAGGTTGCCCGGTCACAGGACATAATGATGTAAATTCCGGGCAAGTAAAGCGTACAAAATATGGGGATTTTGGTCGCGGGTTAGCAACTTTTTCAATAATCGCTTGATCTGGATTACTAGCAAGTGTTGAGGCACCGCCCAACTGTGATAATCCATGATATTTTTCTTTGCTCATTATGTGTCCTATTTTTATAATCTATCATCATATAATTGATAATAAGAATAATGTCATCCTTCATAAAGAAAAAACATTATTAGCCAAGGGATTTATTGACCTTATCCACCAATAAACATATTGTTTTTAAATATTTTTAACAATAGGACATAATATGACCGATACTCCTTTTCTAGTCTCCACCGATTGGCTTGGACAAAACATACAGGACACTAATATTAGGATCATTGATGCCACATGGCATTTGCCAACTTCGACGCAAAATGCCAAAGAAAGTTTTCAAAAATCACATATTCCAGGCGCGGTATTTTTTGATATTGACGAAATTGCCGACTTGGAAAATGCCTTACCCCATATGATGCCAAGTGATGAAAAAATGGCCAGTAGAATAAGGGCTATGGGCATCACTAATACAAATCATATCATTATTTATGATAATAGTGATTTTTGCACAGGGGCGCGGGCGTGGTTTATGTTTAAAAATTTTGGTCATGATAAAGTTTCCATATTAGACGGCGGTTATCAAAAATGGCAAAAGGAAAATAAACCAATAGAAACTGAAATTAAAGGCTTTCCAGACAGTCACTTTAAGGCAAAACTTAATCAAGATAGAATTCGCCATATCGATCAAATTACCCAAAATATCCAAAGCAAAGAAGAACAAGTGGTTGATGCAAGAGCGAGCGGAAGGTTTAGGGGAACAGCACCAGAACCGCGACCAAATTCAAAAGCAGGTCATATTCCCGGTAGCTTTAATGTTCCTTTCAATGAACTTTTAAATGCCGATAAAACCTATAAATCTGTATCAGAAACTATAGAAATATTTGAAAAAGCAGGTATAGATTTATCAAAACCAATAATCACCAGTTGCGGCAGTGGTGTAACCGCTTGCGTCTTGCTTTTTGCCTTAGAGAGAATAGGCCATCATCAAAACGCACTCTATGACGGCTCATGGAGCGAATGGGGTACTGATCCCGACACTGAAATCGAGAAATAATTAGGTAAATTTATGAAAAAAGATACAAAAATAGTACATGCGGGGCGCAATAAAAAATGGACCGGACAATCCGTTAATGTACCCGTTTATCATACATCAACCATCATTCATGATACGGTGGAAGATTTAAAATTTGCCATTAAAAATTTTAAAAATAATGCCATGTATTATGGTCGGCGCGGCACACCAACCCATTTTGCATTTCGCGAAGCTATGGCTGAATTAGAAGGCGGACATGGATGTCTTGTTTATCCTTGCGGCCTTGCGGCGATTAATGCCGCCCTTATGTCCTTTTTGAGCACTGGAGATCATCTTTTGATGGTTGATACTGTATATGGGCCAACTCGTGTATTGTGCAATACTGTACTTGCGCGAATGGGGATTGAGACAACATATTATGATCCATTGATCGGTGGGGCGATAAAAAATCTAATTCAGGACAATACCAAAGTTATTTTCACAGAATCCCCTGGTTCCGTCACCATGGAAATTCAAGACATTCCCGCCATATCAAAAATAGCCCATCAACGTGATATCATCGTAATGCTCGATAACACATGGGGCAATTTAATTTGCTTTGAACCTTATAAGCACGGCGTTGATA
Source organism: uncultured Kordiimonadaceae bacterium (assembly GCA_937914685.1). GTDB lineage: Bacteria > Pseudomonadota > Alphaproteobacteria > Sphingomonadales > Emcibacteraceae > Pseudemcibacter. Next base: position 2,706 of record CALDNY010000174.1, on the reverse strand, counting down.
TTTCCATTCAGGCAGCGACAAAATATATTGTTGGTCATTCCGATGCCATGCTCGGTACCATTACCGCATCTGAAAAATATTGGGATAGATTATATGATAATAGCTTTTATATGGGCTATACCGCCGCACCAGATGATATTAACCTCGCCATGCGCGGCATTCGCACCATTAACGCCCGTATCAAACAACACGAAGAAAGCGCCTTGAAAGTAGCGACATGGTTATCGGGCCGAGATGAGGTTGATTTAGTTCTTCACCCAGCATTTACCGATTGTCCAGGACACGATATTTGGAAAAGAGATTTCAACGGCTCGTGCGGATTATTTTCATTCACCTTAAAACAAGGGGATGGGAAAGCAATCACAGCATTGCTTGATAATATGAATTTATTCAAAATGGGATTTAGCTGGGGTGGTTTTGAAAGCTTAGCCATGAGCTTTTATAATCTTAAAGGCGAGCGTACTTTAAATCTTTGGGATAATTATGGCCCTCTTGTGCGACTACATGTGGGTTTAGAAGACGCTGATGATTTAATTGAGGATCTAGACCAAGCCTTTGAATATTTCAACAATGCTTTATAAATTATGCTCTTTTGGGGGCAAAAGTGCGGCCTAATAAAAAAATCACCGTAGCACTAAGAACAATAGCAGGGCCTGTTGGGACGTCCCATTCATTAGAGACAAGAATGCCTGCCAAAACCGATAATATACCACAACAAGATGATATTAAAATCATTTGCAAAGGTGTGTTTGAAACGGTTCGCGCTGCTGCTGCCGGAATGATCATCAAGGCTGTGATTAATAACACGCCAATAACTTTAAGGGACACCGCCACCATAAAGGCGATCAGTAACATATAAATAATTTTGATTAAATTGACTTTTACCCCTTCAATTTGAGCTAAGTCCTCATGAACCGTAAGCGATAATAAAGGACGCCATATCATCATCAGGCAAATGGCGGATATCACTGCTACAAAACTAATAATATAAATATCCTTGATACCAATCGCTAAAATATCTCCGACCAGATAATACATCATATCCTGACGAAAATTATCCATCATCGATATAACAATAATACCTACCGATAATGCGCTATGGGCTAATATGCCAAGCAAGGTATCTGAAGAAAAACGTCTATCACGCTGTAAAAAAAGCAAAAACATAGCCACTGAGGCACAAGTTGCTATCATAATGATAGGGTTTTCACTATCAAGGGCAATGCCCAGTGCAATACCCATCAAGGCAGAATGGGATATGGTATCGCCAAAATAAGCCATTTTCCGCCAAACCATAAAGCAACCTAACGGCCCCGCGATAGCCGCCACCAAAATCCCTGCAAGTAATGCATTTATAATGAATTGATCAATCATGGTCTGGCTCATTTTCAACAGTGGTATGATGATGATGGTGATGATGATCATCATGACCCTCGGCGTGATGATGGGTATAAATAGCCACACCTTCCATAGGACGCCCCATCATGGCATGATATTCTGGATCTTTTTGAACAAATTCTGGCGTGCCGCTACAACAAATATGTTGATTAAGACACAATACTTGATCCGTGGAGGCCATAACCAAATGAAGATCATGAGAAATCATTAAAACGCCGCACCCGGTCTCATCACGCACCTTGGCAATGAGGCCATAAATTTCCTGCTGACCCATAATGTCAATACCTTGCACCGGTTCATCAAGTACCAGTAAATCTGGTTTTCCTAAAAGGGCGCGGGCCAGTAAAATGCGCTGCATTTCACCGCCAGAGGCACTTTGAACAGGCAAATTTGATATATGGGAAAGTCTAACCGTATCAAGGACATTTTTAACCTCATCATAGCTAATATTGGGTCGAAGATATAAAAAATCCTGCACACTAAGAGGCAGGACATCATCAATCATAACTTTTTGTGGCATATAACCAACTGAAATTGACTTTGGTCGAAAAACAGATCCTGAACTTACGCCAAGAATACCCAGAGATATTTTCATCAATGTGCTTTTACCAGCGCCATTTGGGCCAATAATCGTAACAGTTTTGCCTCTGTTCACTGAAAAGGAAATATTTTCAAGTACAAGGTTTTTATGATAGCTTTTGCAGACATTTTCTAGTCTAAGAAGCTGACTAGATCCATCATTCAACACAGTTAATTCCTACAGTTTTCACAGATTCCTGCAATTTCAAGAATAGAATTTTCATATGAATAACCATTTGCCTTAGCCGCGGCCTTAATAACGTCATGTAGTGATTGTTCGTTCATTTCCGTAACATTACTGCATTTTGTGCAAATTAAAAAATGGCCCTGATGTTTATGGGCAGGATCACTACAACCCACAAAAGAATTTAACGATTCGATCCTATGAACAAATCCCTCTTCAATCAGAAAATCCAATGCTCGATAAACCGTAGGTGGAGCAACTCTTTTTTGACCTTCACTTAATAAATCAAGAATTTCATAAGCCGTAATCGGTTCATGTTTAACCCAGACTAGTTCAAGAACTCTACGTCGAAGTGGCGTAAATCTTGTATCACGAGCGGCACAAATTTCTTGTGCTGCCGTAAGGGCATTCTCAATACATTCGTCATGATTATGTTTTAACACTATTATTTCTCTTATTAATATTTATAAATGGAAACATCGCTGTAAAAATATTAAACATAATACTGCCCTTAAAGTTATAAAATATCAAGACACTAGGAATAT
>CALDNY010000173.1 GCA_937914685.1 uncultured Kordiimonadaceae bacterium | reverse complement strand
GTTGGCTTAGCAGCAAAGGGGAAGAACTCGGTGAAATATCCTTCGGTCAAAAAACAAGTGATTATTATAATAAAAATATTTTAATGCCTTTTTTCGAGCACCACCTAAAAGGAACAGGCGATTATCAAGTTGTGGAAGCACATATGTTTGAAACCGGGGGCAATAAATGGCATCGATTTGAACAGTGGCCACCTAAAGCAGTGAAAGCAACTCCCCTTTATTTTAACGATGATTTCACGCTAACATTTGATAAGCCAATGATTAATGGCAAAGACAGTTATATCAACGACCCTATGTTACCAGTCCCTTATTCAACAAAAATTGAGTTTGGTTATGCATATGGAGCTTATCGGATCGAAGATCAGCGTACAGCGTCCACTCGTCCAGATGTTCTTAGTTATACTACAAATGTGCTTGATAGTGACGTCACCATTGCGGGTCCAGTTATTGCAAAATTGATTACAGAAACTACGGGAACTGATGCAGATTGGTTTATTAAAGTGATTGATGTCTTCCCGGCCAGTGATGAAAATAACCCAGGATATCACATGCTGGTTGGTGCCGAAGGAATGCGTGCAAAATACCGCAAAAGTTTTTCTGATCCAGAGCCAGTAAAACCTAATGAAGAAACACAGATTAATTTTGAAGTGCGTGATAAGTTTCACACATTTAAAGCGGGTCACAAAATAATGGTTCAGGTTCACAGCACTTGGTTTCCTGTTTATGATCGTAATCCAGGCCAGTTCATGAATATATATGGTGCTAACAAAGAGGATTACTTAAAAACTAAACAAACAATTCACCGTAAAGTCAAAAATTCTTCCCATCTCGTTCTACCTGTTTTAGTTCGTTAAGAAATATTGAAAAAAGGCATGAATATGCGAATGAGAAATATTTGATTGATGAGTGTCTGCTTTGGGTCCAGACTGTGTGAAAAGTCCTCTCTTTCTGCTATAGTGATTTTTTAACCACAGCGGGGATTATTAATGACAGATTTCATTAAAGGTGAGGATCGAACGCAGGCAACATTGTTCCCCGATCAGCTTGATGATTATATTGCTGAGGATAGTCTGGTTCGTGTGATTGATGTTTTTGTCAGTGAGATGGAGCTTGGAGGTTTGGGCTTTAAGACTGTTCCCGCGATTAAAGGCCGTCCGGCCTATCATCCTGCTGTGATGCTGAAGATTTACATTTACGGTTATCTCAACCGCATTCAGTCGAGCCGCCGTCTTGAACGGGAAGCAGGTCGCAATGTTGAACTGATGTGGCTGACGTGCCGCTTGATGCCCGACTTTAAAACCATTGCTGATTTCCGTAAAGACAACGGTCCTGCTATTGCCAGGGTTTGTCGGGAGTTCGTTTTGATCTGCCGCAAGCTCAACCTCTTTACCAACGCTCTGGTGGCCATAGACGGCAGCAAGTTTAAAGCGGTCAATGCCCGGGATCGTAATTATACCAAGGGGAAGATCAAGCGCCGCTTACAGCAGATTGATCAGAGCATCGCCCGTTATTTAGGCCAGATAGAGAGCAATGACCGAAGTGGTGCTGACGATGTGGATTACAAGACCGAGCAACTGACAAGCAAGATCAGCAAACTTCAGCAGGAAGTGAACCGCCTGAACACTCTGCAGGAAGAACTTCTCAAAAAGAATGATCAGCAAATATCTCTGACCGATCCTGATGCCCGTTCCATGGCAACAAGTGGTCGGGGCAGCGGTATGGTCGGCTATAACGTGCAGAGTGCGGTTGATACAAAGCATCATCTGATTGTTGCTCATGAAGTGACCAATGTGGGTCATGACCGCTCGGCTCTTCATGATATGTCCGTCAAAGCAAAAGAGGTTACTGACAATGAAACATTAGACGTGGTTGCTGACCGTGGTTATTATAATGGCACAGAGATCAAAGCTTGTGAACAATCCGGCATCACATCATACGTTCCTAAAACCCACACGTCAGGCAGTTTAAGCAAAGGCCTCTTTGATAAGCGGGACTTTAAGTATATCAAGAAAGATGATGAATATGTCTGCCCGGCTGGAGAGAGGCTGATCTGGCGCATGAGAACGGTGGAAAGAGGCAAGGAACATAATAAATACTGGAGTAGTAATTGCCGGAGTTGTTCCCTTAAGCCCAAATGCACCACAGGCAAGAGCCGCCGTGTCAGCCGTTGGGAACACGAGGCGACTTTGGAAGCTATGGAAGCAAGGCTTGCCGAAAACCCTGACATGATGACGATCCGCAAATCCACAGTCGAGCATCCGTTTGGCACCATAAAGTCATGGATGGGGGCTACACACTTTCAGATGCGGACATTAAACAACGTCAGTACGGAAATGTCCCTACATGTGCTGGCATACAATCTCAAACGAGTGATAAAGATCATCGGTATTATCCCGCTAATGGAGGCAATGAGGGCATAATACGCTCTTTTTATTGATCGGAGGGTCACAAAGTGCTTCAGTGACGTGTACTTTATGATCGATTAATTAAAGACACTAAAAAACACCGGCTATCACGGGCATATAAGGACCAAGATTAAGAAAGTAGACAGGTTATAAATGATAAAATCCTAATGTCGACTTTTCACACAGCCTGGGTCGAAAGCAGGCTCTCAAAATCATCAATACTTTCTTTTTATATAAAGCTATTATTTGATAGATCCTTACTACACCGTAAGAACAAGTGGATTAATAGTAACACTAGTTTCAAATCACAGTTTGTATGTGAATGACTACCACTGCTATGCGCGGGGCTGTTTTAAAAAGAGAAAGGGGGGTAGGCTAATATATCTACGAATTAATGCAGATAATTATTACACTGGGCGCTGATGATGGACCCTATATGGACCCTAAAATAAAAAAGACCTAACGCTAATTATATTAAGTAGTTGAAAACAATGGAGGTGCGGACCAGATTTGAACTGGTGTACACGGATTTGCAATCCGTTGCGTAGCCTCTCCGCCACCGCACCATTTAGAAGAATTGAGTGTTTCGCATATTCGCTTGTTTTGTTCAAGACCTTTCTTAGTTTTGCTAAAGATTAAGCTACTATTCAGCCTCTATTAAGATATTGGCGGCTAGTATGTTTATAAATAATGAGGTCTGTGATGAAAAATTGTTTGGCTGTTTTAATTTTATTGATGTTGTCTGCGTGTGGGGCGGGGCAGTACGGGACGAGTTACCGTGCTTATATTGATCCCATGACCGCGAGCGATGTGATTAGGCTCGGCGAGAAACAAAAACCGATCATTATTCCCTCCTCCGATTTAAACCGGACGGTGCGCTCTTACCGCGAGCATAATTATATTGTGGTGGGCGAGAGCGCCTTTAACGGGGTTCAGGAAAGTACCGATAATGCCATGCGTCAAGCCGAGGAAATTGGTGCAACTCACGTGGTAGTTTCATCTGAATTTACCGATACCCAATCCCAGATTGCCTATGATTATCAGGATTTTTACCGCACTATATATGTTCATAAAGTCAAAACCGTCGATGGCAAGCAAGTCTATTATTCAGAAGCGGTCACGGTCCATGATACAGTCAGCGTTCCTTATACAAGATATTATAATAATTTTAATCAATGGGCGGTTTATCTGGTTCAGTCACTCAAACCGCGTAAATTAGGATTAATGCTTGTGGATTTAGATGCAAAATTACGCAGCGAAATTGGCCGTAATACGGGGGCTTATATTGATTTGGTTTTAGAAAGCTCACCAGCATTTTTTGCCAATATTATGGCTCAAGATGTGTTGATCGGTATTAATGGTACTGAAATCTTAAATAAATCACAGGCACAAACGCTTATTGATCAATTGGATATATCGGGCAAAACTATTATAGTTACGGTTCTTCATGAGGGTAAACGCAAAGATATTTCATTAGAATTTTATAAGTAAGGGAGTTTAGTGAGAGGGAATTATTTAATTTATTAAATAATCCATTTAAAGAAAACCCTTGACTGGCTTTGCTATTATAGGTAGATTTCACAATAGTAGATTACAACTGTAGTTTGATTATTGCAAGGCCAATCTGCAGGGGTTTTCACGGCGACAACCGTTACTCACTGACATCACCAAGAATGATGTACTACTTTAAACTATGTACAGCTTGTCTAAAGCCCCGCAAACGGCAGACCGCAAGTTAGTATAGCTAGTCATAGTTGTATGTTCAATTATTTATTGGGGTTGTTATGAGTATGGAGTATGATAAAGAAATAAAATTAGGAAATTATTTTATTGTGACCAGTGGCTATTGCGCGAGTGGTGGTCTTGTTAATAAAACAAAAGAGGCGCTTTTGTTTTTATCAGATGAAAATAATTTATTTAGAGTTGCCTCTTACGATGAAATTAAACAATATCAAGATCATCATCCCATTTTAAAAGGCTCATAAGCATAAAATTGCACTCTATATTTACTTTTTGTAAAATTTTTTCTTCTATTAATATGCTATAGTGTTTTATAGTAGAGTAAATTAGGAGTATCAAAAGTGAGCATAGAGAAAAAAACACAGAAAAGACCGATTGTTTTTGGACGTAAAAAAACATCTATTTCTGATAATAAAAATTCAAAATTGTCTGATAACTTGAGTGAAGATGATACATTAGATATGCTTCTTCATTATGCACAATTGGGTATGGAATTTGCCGAAAAATCTCTTATGGAAAAACCAAATTCATTCACTACAGAAGAAAGAACGCAGTTCGAGCAAAATAAAAATATGCTCGATCAAGCACCATTTCTTATCGAAACTTATAAAGAGCAGATGATGGAACATAAAGCTCTTCATAGAAAAATGATGGATATTTTAAAAAAATGCGAAGAAATTATATCGTCAGGTGATGATCAGGCCAAAGCAGAGGTTAAATCTGTTCTTAAAGAAGCCGACATACTATCCTATAACGAAGATGGGGAAATTGCTGTTAAGAAAGAAGCTTCTTGATTTGCAGTATATAGAAAGCATGAGTGAAAAAAAACCAATAATATTTAGTGAGGGCCCCGAGGACGATTTTGTCGAGGGTGAACAAACTATGGATTTATTGCTTCATTATGCCCAATCGGGGATTTTGGAGGCGGAGTATCTTATGCGGACCGACCCCGGATTATTCAGTGAAGAAGATGTTATGGATTTTGCCGCTAATAAAGTTGTATTGGCCAAAGTACCCGATGTATTGGAAGATTATAAACTTAAAGTTCGCGAATTTGAAACGCTGCAAGGGAAAGTTCAAAGTGTTCTTGCTCAATGCGATAATATCATTTCTCACTATGAAATTAGAAAACAAGAAGAACAGCCACATCAAGAGGCGGGGACTATTCGTTATTCACCAGACGGTGATATGATAGTAACGCCGGCTAAACCCATCAATAAATTATATCGTAAAGTCAATATTACCCTGCCAAAGCCTGATCGAGAATAATCGGTCTTTTCGCGCTAAAACATCATTTACGCAGACATTGATCCAGAGCGTCAGTTGCCAAAAGGGGGACTTGAACGTCATCTATTGAATTTGCGCCAAGGCCAAGGTGTTGATGCAATTCGTCTAAGTTTTCTTCTAGGTTTTCTATAATGCGCTCATCAGATGAATTTTTGATTTTATCTGCTATTGTCGCGCTTAATGTGGCGATTTCAGCGATTAAAGCCGGTTTGTGGATGCTTTGATAATTAGCTTTATAGTCGCTTTTGAGGGTGTCTCTGTGATCTAGATTAAGGCGGGCGACGCAATTGCAGTCATATTGGCTGTTGTTGCATTGATTATATATATTTGTGAAATAAAGCTGGTCTATTTGTTTGACGTTGGATAGATCAAGGCCATTGCTTTGATTGCGATCGCTACACGCACTTAAGGCGAGCAAGCAGAAGAAGATCAATTTAGCTCTTCTTGACATATAGAACTTTCGTGGCCCATTCGATTGTCCTATCATGCATTGGTGGTGCGTTGTGACTTTCTAGATGATAAAGGCCGGGGGCGGAGCCTTTGCTTAGGCGTTTTATATAGATCGGGCCGTCACTGACTTTGATGATACATTGTCTGCCGATACATTGTTCCTCGTCAACATCAATGCCGTTGCGAATATAGAAAATAATATCACCGTCTTCATAGGCAGGGTACATGCTATCGCCGGCGACCTTAACCGCAACCGATGTTTCATTAAGATCAGGAGGGGTTTCCACTTCGTCCATACCATCGCCGTGGGCATAATTATCAAAGGGTATATTAATACCCCCTGCGCCCACATAGCCCACAACGGGGGTGACACGGGGGCCGTCTTGGCGGCTATCGGTGCCTAATAAATAATCGGTGCTGCATTTAAACAGTTCGGACAAAGTACGGATATGCTCGTGCTCAGGCTCATCAACACCACTTTCCCAACGCGAAATAGTAGATTGTTTAACACCCATCAAACGACCAAGGTCTGTTTGATTAATATTTTTGGCGGATTTGCGCATATGTTTTAAGCGTTTTCCGAATTTATGTTTTGCTGCTCCATCCATACGCTCAGCGTATATGCTTTTAGCGGATATTTTAACGGATATTTGCGTATAATAATCTTGACATACTATACGTTAAACGTATAATAATCCTAACAAAGCGATATTAAAGTGATTCTTCTAAAATGCCTCCTAGTTATTGGCCTAGTTGAGAACGCTATTGGATAAATCACTTATCGCTTTGTTAAATAAGACGTTTTTTGGGTCTTCCTATGATTGAGGTTTCCATTCCCTTCCTCAATCTTCCCAAACTAATGAGCTTATATCTGGTAAGTGGGGTTCCTCCTAACTGCACTTACCTATCTAGGGAGCGGGTGAGTTTTTCTAATAATTTTGGCTCACCCGCTTTTTTTTAAAAAAATGAAAATTTTGAAAATAGATAATTTTATAAAGTCGTTATGGCTCTTAAAAAATAAAGCTCCTAAAAAATATATCAGGGCGAGGATAATATGGCGGAAATGTATATGCGAAATATTCGTGATTGGCGCGATAGCACTCTAATGCTCAGTTTTGAGGAAAAAGGCTATTTCGATGAATTGCTCAATCTGATTTATATTTATGATGATTGTTTACCTGATGATGACAATCTGATCTGTCGGGCGATGCCGGTTAATAAGAAAATCCACAACAGATTAAAACAAAAACTATTCAAAGCAGGGCTAATTGAAATCAAAGACGGATTTTACTTTAGCAAAAGAGCCTCTCAAGAGATCAACAAGATCAACGAAATCTCCAGTAAAAACAAAGTCAAAGCACAGAATAGGTGGGCTAAGTCGTTGAAAAACAACAATTCAGCCATTGCAGGGGCAATGAAAATAGAAGATGCGGCGGCACTGGTGAAAGGGAATCGTGAGAGGGATAGTGACAGAGAAAGTAAAAGTGAAAATTTACAATTTAAAAAAACAATAGCAAAAAATAAGTTAACCCAGAAAAGGACCAAAAATGACACTAAAAAATCCTCATACCGCAAATGCTCTTTACAACAAGTCCTCGATCCCGAAGCAGAAATTCCCGCCGACTATCGAGAATATGCCAGTGGTCAGGGGCTCTTTAATAGTGAACGGGTGTTCTGGGACTGGGCTAACTGGTGGGTTAGTGAAAATGGACAAAAAGCCGGTAAAGATGGATGGTTTCAAACCTGGAAGGCACGGGTACGTAAAGATGTCGAACGGCAAAACTCACCCAATAGAAATCATAATGGACCAAGAGGGGATCGCGCCTGTACCACAACCCTTGGCGCACAAATGGCGCTTGATCGACGACGAAATCGCCAGTGAGAAATATTGTAATTTTCATAAATCTAGCGTTCAAGTGGCTGATGAACCTTATTGGGGCGCAATATTAGCTCAAGGACAAGCAGCCCTTGAAGTGGCACCTTACGAGCATATTTTAACCCGACTTACCCGGCTTAAATTACAAAAGCCAACCCAATATATGGATCAGCATGCAGTAGCGGTCTTTTTAGAAGATATTTGCCAGCATTTAGAGAGGCACGATTATTGTTATCACGCTATTGATTTGGGCATCATCAGGTTGATTGAGTGCGAAGATGATAAGTTTTTTCCAACCATGAAAATTTTGCTTAAATATATCCATCCTATTCACTGGAAACTAAAAAAGCGCATTTTAAAAATCGAAGAAATATTAAAGAGAAATCACAAAAATGAACAGCAAGGCATTGTTATTAAAGATAAAAATAATGATCAGAAAGATCAAAAATCATGGCGGTAACCATATCGAAAACAGACCGCCAAGTCATTATTAGTTTGCTTGAAAATGGATCATCGAATGGGCGGATTTCTTTGAAATTTCCCGGTATTCGCAAAACACAAATTAACAATATTCGCGATGAAATTAATAGTGCTACTGAACAGACCAAGCGTAAATTAAAAAGTGATCCGTTGCTTAATCTTTATAATTCTCAATCCATAAATTTAGATGATTTATATGCAGCGGAATATATTCGCTATGCCTATACATTGATTAATGCAGGAATTACCATCAGGGTGATGAGTTTTGAGGGCTTCGTCGATGTATTTTGGGGTAGGCCGACTGAAGAAGAGGGACGATTACAAACACGTATTCAAAATCAATATTCAGCATGGTTTGATCAATGTAGCAAAAAAAGGATTAAAACGGGCCCCCTTGTTCATTTACTAACTGAGCCTGTGACATTGCGTGATACGGATAAATACTATGGCTACCGCAACGGCACTACGCGTAAATTCGTTGTTCAAGGCCTTAAACTTTATGTAGAAATGTTCAAACCTAATAAAGCACTTGATTTTTAAATATTTTAAAGGAATTATGAATAAAAAAGGGATCTGGGATGAGTTTTGAGGGAAATTCGCAAGATATTTTGTGGTTTTTTGCCATGTTTTTCGTAACAGTGCCGCCTGTTTTACGCTTTCGTGAAAATTTGCGAGTCCCCGCTTTGGCAACTATTTTGGTCTTTGGCTTTTATTGCCAAGCCTTTTGGATGCCTGATTTTTTCAATATATATCACTGGTTCTGGATCTTGGTGATTTGTGGCTTGATCGGTTTTTGTTATTTTGTCTGTGGTTTTATCGTTCATTATTTGTGGTTAAATTTTCGTCGTAAAGAGGAATTTGAGTTTATTAACACCAACCTCTTTATGGTGTTTATTAAGGGCTGGATTAATGGCAGTCATTGTTTGATGAGCCAGGATTATATTGTTAACATCAGACGTTTTAAAATAAGTGCCTTAAAGTGGAAAGATATTAACCAAATTCAATGTGGTAGGGAAAAAAATAAAAGCAAAGACCTAATATTCATAAGCCTTTTAGGGGGTAAATTACCGGAAGGTGGGCATTCGCAGATCATTATTTATCAGAATGATTGTGATTTTAAAGCATTGATTGGTAAAATTTATCAACAATTTCCAACTATTTCACTGGATTGGCAGGCGCGGATATGGGACAACGCGTTAGGCGAGCGGTTTTCACTTTTTGTTAAATGAAATGAAAATAGTGATGGTTTGCTTTTTATTTAATGTTTTTAAGGAAATATGAGCTTATGTGGTTGGTTTTTGTTATATTCATTGTGCCTTTAGCCACTGGTTTATATTTATGGCGAAAGTCTGAACCGCCGCGAGTGATTTATTTAATATGTTTTGCGGTTTCGCTTCTGGCTTTGATAATCATTACCATAAGCGGCAAGACCATTATCCTTCTTATGGGCTTAGGAGTGTTTCTTAGCGCGACCAGCTTTTTCGCAGGAACATTTTTATCAACATTTCTACGCAATTATTCTAAAAAATAAAGGGGGCTGACCCAGATAATGCACAATTTGTGTTATAGGGGTATGTATGAGAAAGAG
>CALDNY010000172.1 GCA_937914685.1 uncultured Kordiimonadaceae bacterium | reverse complement strand
AGTAAAGAAGACAGTGAAATGCTGCTTGAATATTTACGTCACACCAGACTTATTGATCGTAAAACATTGGAATATAAAGCCAACCGCGCCCGTGGTTATCAGGATTATCCCGGCACGGCTATGCATATTGGTAAATTATCAAAACCTTATAAATTAAATGATCTGTTAAAATTCAAAGTCGGCACCGCATATGAAACCGCTGATCATCCCGCCGTCATGTTTCAAGCCGTAGGCGGCATGGACCAAATTGCGATGGCTATGTATAAATCATTACCGCGAAATCTGGTCACATTAAACGCAGAAGTCACCACCATTGCCCAAGACGATGACGGTGTTGATGTCACTTATATCAATACTAAATCGGGCAAGCATAAAACCGTGCGTGCTGATTATTGTATTTCCGCCATCCCCTTTCCTGTCTTAACCAAAATCAATCATGATTTTAGCCCCGAAGTGATCGACGCCTTAAAAGCACCGACCAGTGCGCCCGCCTTTAAATTAGGTCTTCAATTAAGTCGACGTTTTTGGGAACAGGAAGAAATGATTTATGGCGGCACCTCCGTTACTGATATTCCCGGCCATGGAGTGACCAGTTATCCTTCATCAGATTTACATTCTAATAAAGGAGGAGTTTTGCTTTCGTCGTATGTTTATTACGGCGCGGCTGTTAAAAATAGCAATTTAACAGTGGCACAGCGTAATGAATTCGCCCTAAGCATCGGTGAAAAACTCCATCCCGGTAAATTTAGAAAATATTATACTGGCAATGCCATTTCCATGGCTTGGCATCGGCAAAAATATAATATGTGCGGCTGGCTCGATTGGTCTTCAAGAAATCATCGGCGCAAATTACCAATTTTACTCAAAGGCGAAAAACGTGTTCTCTTCACAGGGAACGGCATCAGCCCAAGCCTGCCCGGTTGGATGGCTGGTGCCATTGAAGGGGCGTGGTATACCATGGCTGACTTGGATAAAAGAGTGGCTAAAGGATAACAAAAGGACACCCTTTAGAAATAAAATAGAGAAAAAAGTATGACCAAGAAAAAAGACACAACACCATTGGAGATCATTGAATTTTGGTTCAATCAGATAAAACCCGAACAATGGTGGAAGAAGAGTGCCGCATTTGATGCTAAAATCAAAAAACGCTTTCTGCCAATTTATCAAAAAGCTAGCGCAGGTGAGCTTTTTAATTGGCGCTATAAACCGCTTTCTAGCCTAGCTGAAATTATCATACTAGATCAATTTCCGCGCAATATCTTTCGCGATAAAAGTAAGCCTTTGCCACCGACGCGCTCGCCCTTTGCGCCGCGCAAAATGCTATTGAAAAAGGCTTTGATCAACAGTTAAGCCCTGAACAGAAATCATTCCTATATATGCCGTTTATGCATAGCGAGTCCGTGGAAATTCATAAAGTCGCTGAATTTATCTTTAGCGACCCCGATGTTAAATCAAACTTTGAATTCGAGCTAAAGCATAAGGCAATAATTGATCGCTTTGGTCGCTATCCACACCGTAATAAAATTTTAGGTCGAAAATCTACCAAAAAAGAGTTGGAATTTTTAAAAGAGCCTGGTTCTTCTTTTTAATTTATCTAACCATTTACAAGGGTTAATTTAATGGATCACTATAGTAACAATGATGTAAGCTATACAAATACTGAGGGTATATTGAATTCAGATTTATTTGATGAGGCCTACGCACATATTAAAAAATGGCCTCATTATCAACCAACCCCACTGGTCAGTTTGGACAGCCTCGCCCAAAGCCTTGGACTTGGCGGCCTCTATTATAAGGACGAAAGCAAGCGATTTGAGCTTAAAAGCTTTAAGGCCTTAGGCGGCGCTTACGCGGTAAAAAAAGTTTTAAAAGAACACCTCGCCTCTAAATATCCCGATCAGGAAATTACAGACGAAGATTTAACAACGGGAAAATATGCCGAGGATTTAAAAAAATTTACTGTCGTTACCGCCACAGACGGCAATCACGGTCGTTCCGTGGCATGGGGAGCCCATCAATGCGGCATTAACTGTATAATCTACATGCATAAAGGCGTCAGCCAAAGTCGCGCCATTGCCGTCGAGGTTCTTGGCGCCAAAGTGATCTGGGTAGAGGGAAATTATGATGATAGTTTAAAACTGGTCAAACGCCATGCCATTGAAAATCAATGGTGTATTATTTCCGACACATCCTATCCTGGATATGAATATATTCCAAAATACGTGATGGCTGGTTACAGCGTCATGACATGGGAAATTTTTGATCAAATTGATCAAGTACCAACCCATATCATCATTCAGGGCGGCGTTGGCGGTCTTGCGGGAACAATCTGTGTTCATGCTGCAAAATTATGGGGTCAAAATAAACCACGTTTTATCGTCGTTGAACCCAATAGCGCCGATTGTCTTTACCAAAGTGCGCGCGCTGGTCAACCAACAATGGTTCATATTGAAAAAGAAACCATGATGGGTGGCTTATCATGTGGTGAAGTCTCCATCATTGGTTGGAATATATTAAAAGATAACGCCGATGATTTTACCACCATCAGTGATGAAAACGTCGGCCCTGCCATGCGACTTTTAGCCAAAGGGTGTGCGGGTGATCCAACAATAGAAGCGGGCGAAAGCGCAGTTGGTGGCCTTGCCCTGCTGATGGAGCTTAACCCACAATCCATGGCGTCCCTTGGCTTAAATCAAAACTCCCGTGTCTTATTATTTGGCACAGAGGGGGCTACCGACCAAGAAATCTATGATCAAATAATAGCTCAAGATTGAAAATTTGCCGTTAGGAGCTTTTTTCAATCTTCATAAGCTCGACTTCTGCAAGCCAATAGCCTTTATGATTATTGGCACTCACTTGTTTCCAAAGAGCCTTTGCTTGATCATTATTCCCGTTAAAATGGTCAACCATGGCAATGGTATATTTTCCTAAACTATCGGCCCGCTTTAAAAATTGGGCGCGGCTATAGTGACCTTGGAGGAATTTTATCGCCTCATGATAATCAAAATTATCAATAATATTAAGGCCGCGGCTAATGCCTTTAATAAGCTCTTGTGCCTCATCTTTTCGCCCTAATTCACGCAAGGCCATATATTTATAAAAAGACGTAGATACCAGAAAATCATCTTGATCACGAAGCTCATTGGCCTCAACCGCCTTATCCATATAATCAATAACCGTATTATAATCCCCTGTCGCCATGCTTGACTGGCCTAGATAATAATAAATATTACGCTTAAAAGTACTGGCACTATAATTAGATTTACCGGGAATTCCTTCTTGAATTAAAGAAACATTAGCGTCTTTTATCAGTGCCTCAGCATGCCTTAAATCGGCGATCCCTTCGTTGAATTGGTAATTTCTGACCAAAAAATAACCACGATAACGATAAAGCTGGTAACTATCGGGGAACATCTCCATGCCTTGTGTGAAAATTTCAATGGCTTTGGCATAATTACCCATAAAACCTTCGCGCCGACCGCGCCAGCTATAGGAGCTTTCCTTTAAAGGAGACAAACCAAAAACAATATTAGCCACCTCAAGATCACCATCGAACCATTGTTTGCTGGATTTAGAAAAAACCTTGTCCCTATAAGGAACACCGCTAGGGGTACTTGATCTGGCATAGGCCGCTTTTATGATCGGATCATCGGTTAATTCACTTTGAGCAACCGTTTCATTAATAGTTGCAAAAAATCCTAAAATCGTCATCGCTGTGAGAATGAGCCTCATAAAATATCCCTTTAACAGTTTTTATTGGTAAATCTTCATGTATATTGCCTCAATGATAAGGTTAAACCAATGAAAATTTTATTAATATGCACCCATAATGCATGCAGAAGCATCATCGGCGAAGCTGTGATCAATCAATTAGCACAAAATGAGACAAACTTACCACCACGAATTATTGCCAAAAGTGGTGGTAGTAGCCCCCGAGGTGATGTCCATCCGCTGACCTTAAAACATTTAAAACGTCGCGGTTATGACATATCAAATTGCCGTAGCCAAAGCTGGGACGATTTTGCAGCCTTTGAACCTGATGTTGTCATTAGCTTATGCGATCAAGCCGCCAATGAGGTTTGCCCCGTCTATTTTGATGACAGTTTAAAAATAAATTGGGGTCTTGCTGATCCTTCCAAAGATTGCAAAAATGAAATTGAGAATTTTGACACCCTAATCAATATTTTGATAAAGCGAACTGAAAAACTATTGCAACAGGATTTTGAAAATATGAGCCGAGAACAGCTTAAAATCTTATTTGAAAAAATACGAGATCAAAAATGAGACTTTTATATATCAGCACTCATAATGTCAGCCGAAGTATCATCGCGGAATCAGTCACCAGAAGGCTCGGCGAACCGCGCTTTAAGGTCATGAGCTGTGGCACTGACCCCCAAGAGGATATTAATCCTGTGGCTCACAGAATGCTTAAACAATTTCGCTATATTTCAACTAATTTAGTGAGCAAATCATGGGACAGATTTTCAAATTGGCAGCCAGACATTGTCATTACCTTAAGCAATGAAGTGCTGCGCAAACCCGGTCCCGCCTATCTTAAAACCGCGCTTCATATTCATTGGCCCCTACCCGATCCGATCACACAAGAGGGTAATATGGAACAAAATTTTACCGACCTGATTAATATATTTGAAAAACGCATCAAAATAGTGCTTGATCAAGATATTGAAAATATGGATAAAACACAATTAAGAACTCTGTTTAAAAAGGCCGCTGATGATCAATAAATTTATAATCGCCGTTCTATCAATCTTGCTGATCAGCGCATGCGATAATGGCGCCGACACATCAAGCGAACAAGCACATTGGTACGACGATATTCCGCGCGCTTCATGGCAAAAATTCACAATGATTGATACAGGGCAAGATTGGTTTGAAGTTTATAAATTAACCGATAATACCTACGCTATTTATGAACCTAACCAATGGCAAGAAGCCATCAGTTACCTGCTTATTGGCACTGAAAAAGCCATGTTAGTCGATAGTTTGCAGGGCATTGGCGATTTAAAAACGGTGATAGATCAATTAACAGACCTGCCCATTATCGTCATCAACACCCATAGCCATTATGACCATGTCAGCGGCAATTATCAGTTTGATACCATTTACGGCCTTGATGAGCCTTATACGGCGGCCAACGCATTAGGCCACGGTCACGCCGATTACATCAATAACATGACCAAAGACACTTTTTTGAAAACGCCGCCCGATATTTTCTCTTTTGAATTTTATCAATCTAAAGCCTACCAAATTGATAAATTTGTTAAAGACGGCGACATTATCAACCTAGGGGAGCGAGAAATTAAACTGGTACGGACCCCCGGCCATTCTCCCGATAGCCTCATTTTAGTGGATAAAGCCAACCGTATGATGATGACCGGTGATAGTTTCTATCCGGCACCTATTTATCTTTATTCAGAAACATCGAGCTTTGCTGATTTTTTCATGTCTGCACAAATTATGTTTAGCTACCGTGATGATGTGGATTTTTTATTACCCGGTCATAATGAAACCATGTTGCCAGCCGCCTCTTTAAATAAATTACGCATGGCCACATTGGACATTATCAACCCAATAACCCCTTTTGAACAAGACGGAATGACGCGAATTTACTCTTTTGAAAATTTCAAAATTATCGTCAAAGACCCGCTCGATATGGGTTTTGATAAGGTGCTTGGAGAATAAATAATGAGCAACTATTTTCGCGGTTTTGACAATGATTTCTGGCAATTTTTTGATGACATAAAACAAAATAACAATCGTCAATGGTTTATGGATAATAAAGATCACTATAAAAACCATGTGGTAACACCGATAATGGATTTCATCGTTGATATGGGCCAACAACTGCCCGACATTTCCCCCCATTATAGCGCCATCCCCAAAGCAAACGGCGGCTCCATGTTTCGGATCTACCGTGATGCACGCTTTTCAAAAGACAAACGGCCTTATAAAGAACATGGCGGCATTCAATTTCGCCATAAATTGGGCAAAAATGCTCATGCGCCCGGCTTTTATCTTCACCTTGAACGGGGTAATCTTTTTTATGGTGGTGGAATTTGGGCTCCAGAAAGCGATACCTTGGGAAAAATCCGTGACCGCATCGTTGAAAAACCAAAAAAATGGCAAGCGGTGATTGAAAATGAAGACATCATCAAACATTTTTCCGCTGTCGGTGGTGACGGCTTAAAACGTCCGCCGCGCGGTTATGATCCTGAAAATAAATATATTGAGGATTTAAAAAGAAAAAGTTTTTTTGCCATGAAACATTCCTCGGATGATAAATTAGTAACAACCCCAGAGTTTTTAGACGAAGTGGTTAAAACATTCGAGGCCGCATCCCCCTTGATGGCGTTTATTTGTGATGCGACCGGTGTCGAATTTTAAGCTCTCACAAATAAATTTTCATAGATAACTTAACCACAAATTTTATGGTAATAATGGATAAACTATTGCCATTAGGAAACTTTTGTCGCTTTTCCGGATTTATTGACTGCCACCATAATAAAATCACTATCCGCACACAACTTCCGTTTGCCAGTAAGCAACCCCTCGCCCCACATTTTTACATTGACCTTGATCGAACTTGTACCAATCGAAATAACTTTGGCCGACAGATCAACAATTTCTCCTTCTGAAATGGGTGTGGAAAAATCCGTGCGCTCTACGGCGGCTAGCACCAAAATTTTGCGACAATTTCGTGTTGCCGTAATGAAGCTCGCCTTAGCCATCATCGATAGACCGTTACCGCCAAATAATGTGCCGTAATGATTAGTATCATCAGCAAATACCAGCTCAACCATCCGCACATCCGCATTCTGATCTTCTAGGGATTGTTCTGACATGATCAAATCACATAACGGAACTTCATTTTGGTCTTGAGACTTTAAAGCGACCATATTAAATATACCGCGAGTGCAAATATGCCGCTCGCCGCTAAGAATGTCTTCTGCCTGCATCACCACTTCTACTTTTAAAGAGCGCCGCCCCACCTCAATCACTGTGGCGGCAAAATCAACGATATTTCCTTTAAATGCCGGTTTTTTAAAATCTATATTGTCGCAAGACGCCGTGACAAAATTGCGACGGCCAAAACGGGTCGCGCAAATGAAAGCAACGCGGTCCATATAGGAAAGCGCGGCCCCACCAAACAAAGTTTCATGATGATTAATATTGCGCGGAAAAACAATATCGGCCAAATGAATAGTGCTTTTAGTGTGATAATTCATTTAAAAATCTTTTTCCATTCTAAAAACTGGAATTTTTATGCCGTCTTCAGTTTCGTCAAATTCATTCTCGACCACATGATAACCGCAAGCTTTATATAAACCCAAGCCCGCTAAAGTTGAGCCCAATGTCATTTTGCTAAAACCCTCGTCCTGAGCCGCTTTTTCTGATATTTCAATAATATAGCGACCAATGCCCCGTCGCGCCCAATCGGGATGGCAATACATGGCTCTGATCCGCGCCCGGTCATGGTCTGGATCAAGTAATTGATCATTGCGCCCTTTGGTATGATTGCCGCCATATAATGTGGCGCGTTTACCCCATCCGCCGCAACCGACAATCTTTTCGTCTTCAAGACTTTGGTTATGAAGGATTATAAAATAAGTACCGTCTTCGATAAGTTGGGTATCAATGCCCATAAATTGATGAGCGGCATTAAGTTGATCTTCATCAAGATAGGCCTTTTGTAATTCAATTATCGCCAAATCCATCAACGCACGAATATCATCAATATCGTCCACTGTCGCTTTACGGTAGCTAAAATTTTTATCCATAAATTAATCCCTTTCTTGCAATCATATTCAATTTGTACTCTAGTATATTTTCACCAAAGTGTAACAAAAAAAACAGGATTTATCATGAAAACGCTTCATCTGTTATTGCTCCTTTGTATTTCTTTTTATTCAGCACCCACTTTCGCCCACCAAGACCCCGACCAAGCAGGTTATATTGATGTGGATGGTGGAAAAATATGGTACCGCCTCAACGGTATTGAACATTTAGGAAAAGCACCCGCCATTATCGTCATGCACGGTGGCCCGGGCGGAACACACCGCGGTAATATGCCTTATGTTGAACTCTCTGATCATTATCCTGTCATTCTTTACGATCAATTAGGCACGGGCAAATCAACAAAATTCATTGATGATCCTGATCAGCATTCGACCTGGACTGTTGAGCATTTCGTTAAGGAAATTGATCAAATTCGAAATGCACTTGGTCTTAAAGAAATCATCATCGCTGGGCATAGCTGGGGTGGTACGTTATCGGCGGAATATGCGGTAAAAAATGCCAAAGGACTTCGCGGCTCTATCATGTCTAGCCCGCTAATTAGCACTCCGCAATGGATTAGCGATAATCAAATTTGGATTGACCAACTGCCTGCTCAGGCCCGTGATGCCATTAGAAAAAACGAAGCCGCCGGCACCACCGATAGCGCAGAATACCGCGCCGCCGAGGAAGTATTTTACGACTATCATATGTGCCGCAAAAACCCCTGCCCAAACCGGGGCTACCGCGCTGGCGCTGAACTTGGCAATAATATTATGTATCAATATATGTGGGGGCCTAGCGAATTTAGCGCCCCGGGTACTTTAA
>CALDNY010000171.1 GCA_937914685.1 uncultured Kordiimonadaceae bacterium | reverse complement strand
TGCTATTTATTTGAAAGATAGCAATGGAAAATATCTCATGATCAATAAAAAAGGGGCCGCATCTGTTGGTAAATGCCCCAAAGACTTTATTGGCAAGGACGATACGGAAATATTTCCCAAAAAAGTTGCAACAAGAGTGATGAAGCTTGATCAAGAAGTATTCGATGGTTATGTCCAAAACGGCGAAGAAAAAGCAGATGGGGATCAATGTTTTATAAGCCAGAAATTTATAATAGATGATAAGAAAAGCAAAACACGCATTTTAGCTGGAATTTCAACAGACATAACAGAGATTAAGAGAACAGAAAAAAAACTTCTAGAAGCACAAAAAAAAGCAGAAACCGACAGTCAGCATAAAAGCATTTTTCTCCAAAATATGAGCCACGAGCTACGAACCCCTCTTAATGCTATTATTGGATTTTCTAGCATTTTATCGGGAGAGAGCGGCATAAAAGCTCAGAAATTTGAAGAAAATTTTACAGAATATGCTAAATTAATTCATTTAAGCGGCATCCATCTTCTATCAATTGTAAATGATTTGTTGGATCTTTCAAAAATCGAAGCGGGTGAACAGGAATTCAATGAGGTTGAAATTGATGTAAAATATGAAATTTTCTCCTGTTTGCATACATTTAAAAACCTGGCGGCTGAAAATAATATTGAGCTAAAAGATGACATAGCGGATGAAAATTTCTTCCTTTTGGGTGATGAAAAAATATTAAAGCAACTGCTTTATAATCTTGTTTCTAATGCCATAAAATATTCTCCAGCAGGAAATATAGTCACTGTAAAGCTTGCTATTCGTGATAATAATGCTATTGAAATTTTGATTATAGATAGTGGCATCGGCATGACGAAAGAAGAACTGGATATTGCAATGATCCCCTTTAGACGTGTTGCAGAGATTAAAAATTCAGATATACCCGGAACAGGGTTAGGATTGCCACTGGTTGATGCTTATATAAGACTGTATCAAGGCCAATTAGATATCCAATCGGAAAAAGGGGTAGGAACTACAGCGTCCTTATTATTTCCTGCAAAGCGCACCGTAAAAGATTAGATCCATTATGATCAAATCAATATTTACTTAATAGTTTCTAAGTAAACCAACCAGGCGTCCTTGAATTCTCACTCGATTTGCAGGGAAAATTTGAGTTTCAAAATCCCGATTTGATGGCTCTAACGCAATATCGGGTCCACGTTTTTGCAATGTTTTAAGGGTTGCTTCCTCTTCATCAACCAAAGCAACTACGATTGAACCATTATTAGCATTATCACAGCGTTCAATAACCACACGGTCGCCGTCCAAAATGCCCGCTTCAATCATACTATCGCCATCCACATCAAGGGCATAATAACTGCCAGATCCCAGCATTGTTGCTGGCACACCAATATTTTCATAATGTTCCAACGCTTCAATGGGGGTACCGGCGGCGATTTTACCATGAAGGGGAATTTCAATGGTATGAGGATCATTATTTCCCTCACGTTCTCCACCAAATTCGGGTCTAAAGAGATTATTATGAGCAGGCGAACTTTGATCATCATCTGGCATGCGGATAATTTCCAATGCCCTAGCACGATTAGGAAGGCGACGGATAAATCCACGTTCCTCTAACGCATTAATTAAACGGTGAATTCCTGATTTTGATTTCAATTCAAGCGCCACTTTCATTTCTTCAAAGGAAGGGGCGACGCCTTGATCTTTTAATCGATCATTGATCAACATTAATAGAGTATGTTGTTTTTTCGTTAGCATAGAATTCTCCTATAGTCACATCTTAATCTTGATATGTTCTTTTATGTTCTATTTTTATTCTTTTGTCAAGGGGCTGCCAAAAACACTAAATTTTATGGAGGATATTATGGTTTAATCAGGAAAATCTTAACCAAATCTCCTTTTTTTGCCGCCGGCGCATTAACCTCCCTAAGCAATAGACAATTTGCATCAGCCAATGTTTTTAGCTTGGAACTCCCTTGACTGGCACGACCATCAACATATTTTTGCCCTTGATCATTTTGACTATAAATAGCCCTCATGTAATTGGCGCGATTACTCCCTGCTTTAAGATCATGGTTTAAAATAGCGTAACTTGATTTAAAACCATTAGGAACTAGGCCTTGCATCTGTTGCATAGCCGGTAGCATAAAATTAGCAAAACAAACATAAGCACTAGAAGGATTACCGGGCATTCCAAAATAGGGTATCCCTTTGAAATCACCAAAAACCACTGGTTTTCCAGGCTGCATTGCCACTTTCCAAAAATTAACTTTCAAGCCTTCTTCTTTTAAGACATCTTGGATAATATCATAATCACCCACAGAAACACCGCCAATGCTGACAAAAATATCGACATTATCAACCAAGGCAATTTTAGCTTTCACATCTTCAACCGTATCGCGCGCCGTTCCCAAATCAATGGCAATAGCGCCATGTTCTTCGACTAATGCCTTAAACAACGGAATGTTAGAATTAACAATTTTATCGGGGCTGATTTGTGATCCCACCTCCAGTAATTCATCCCCTGTTGATAAGAGGGTTACTTTCAGTTTTTTATAAACACAAAGTTTTGCAACATTTCCTGCGGCCAAAAGGCCAATATGGCGGGCATCTAGTTTGCTGTTTTTGCCAACAAGACAATCCCCTTCGTTAAAATCACCGCCGATGGCGCGAATATTTGCGCCTTTTTCCTTACAATCATTAATGATGACCATATCACCATTTAGCGTGATGTTTTCCTGAATGACCACTGTATCGGCGCCCGCGACCATGGGGGCACCAGTAAAAATACGCACAGCTTGTCCCATTTTAAGAACACCATCATATGAACAACCCGCCTGGGAAATGCCGACCAGTTTAAGCGGTTGATCAATATCACCAAAGCGCACAGCATAGCCGTCCATGGCTGATGCGGCAAAAGGCGGCTGGGTGAGCTTTGCTTTAATATCCATAGCCGTAACGCGGCCCAAGGCATCTCCAAGAGAAATAATTTCACTATCCAATGTCTTGACAGATTTTATGATGCGATTTAAGGCCTCATCAACGGCTAAAAGTGACATAGAGTTTATTCCTCATTCATTGTAAGTGCCAGATTTACCGCCCGACTTATGGACCAAACGCAGATCGGATATGCGCATGGTTTTATCAACCGCCTTACACATATCATAAATGGCTAAACCGGCCACTGCAACAGCGGTTAGGGCCTCCATTTCAATACCAGTACGACCATAAAGGCTCGCAGTAGCACTAATATCAACGCAATTTTCGTCCCAATTGCTTTGTAAATCCACTTTCACGCTTTCGATGGGTAGGGGATGGCATAAGGGAATAAGATCAGAAGTTTTTTTAGCGGCCATAATTCCCGCAATACGCCCAACCGTAAAAACATCGCCCTTTTTAATGCCCCCTTGTTCAATAAGCTCTAAGGTCTCTTTATTCATATAAATTCGCCCTTTTGCCGTTGCAATACGCTTGGTTTTGGGCTTTTCTGAAACATCGACCATGCTCGCGCGGCCTTTTTCATCCAAATGGCTAAGTTTTGACATATTTTTTCCTCTTGATATTAAAGATTAAGGATATGGTTTATAAAAAAATTGACCTTAATCATTAAAGAGCATTTTTCTAGTCGCTTTTGTCACGTCCGCTTGGCGCATCAGGGCTTCACCGATTAGAAAACTATTGATATCACATTTTTGATGTAACATTTTAAGATCATCATAGCAAAAAAGACCACTTTCACTGATTAGTAATTTATTTTTATCCGCCAATTTTGATAATTCAATACTGGTACTTAATGAAACCTCAAAAGTTTTAAGGTTTCTATTATTAATTCCAAGCAGTTCTGATTTTAATTTATGCGCTCTTTCCAATTCATTAGCATCATGAACCTCAACCAAAACATCAAGATTATAATCCAAGGCAGTCTGTTCTAATTCTGCGGCCAATACATCATCAATCATGGCCATAATCAATAATATACAATCGGCCCCTAAGCTACGGGCCTCGATGATTTGATAGGGGTCTAGCATAAAGTCTTTGCGCAGTGTCGGCAATGATGTGGCGGCGCGCGCGTCCTTTAAATACTGATCATCACCCATAAAATAAGGCTGATCCGTGAGTACACTTAAACAGCTTGCCCCGCCGTCCTCATATGCCTTTGCCAAAAGCGGCGGATTAAAATCTTCTCTGATCAATCCTTTGCTAGGACTGGCTTTTTTAATTTCCGCAATCAATCCAAAGCGGTTATCTTTCTGAGCATTATGTAAATTTTTAGAAAACCCACGAACAGGGGGCGCATTATTAGCGCGTTTTTCCATATCCGTAAGGGAGATAGACTGTTTGCATTTTTCAACATGGTGGCGAGTTGTTTGTGCAATTTGACTTAAGATATCACTCATCATCGTCTTCTTCGGGCGGTAATATGGTATTTGAAAGCTCAATCCATTTTTCAAATTTTTCTTTTGCCGCACCACTATCTATCGCTTTTGCCGCGATTATAACGCCTTCTTTTAAATCGGACGCTTTTGCGCTGACCAGTAGTGCTGCCGCCGTATTGAGCAAGACGATCTCTCGATAAGCATTCTTTTTACCGTCTAATAAGTCTAATATTGCTTGGGCATTATAGTCGGCGTCACCGCCTTCTATTTCTTTTAAAGGATGGCGCCTTAAGCCGGCGTCTTCGGGGCAGATGGTAAATTCATGAACTTTGCCGTCTTTATATTCAGCCACATAAGTTTTATCGCTAATGCTAATTTCATCAAGGCCGTCGGCGCCAGTGACCACCCAAACATGCTCACTGCCCAAATTACCAAGCACTTGAGCCATTGGTTTATTCCATTTACGGTCAAAAACACCGATCACTTGAAATTTAGTTTGAGCCGGATTGGAGAGGGGGCCAATAAGGTTAAAAATAGTCCGAGTGCCAAGGGAAGCGCGGGCAGGAGCGACATGACGGGCGGCACTATGATGGCGCGTGGCCATCAGAAAACTGATCCCTAATTGATCTAAGCACTGCTTAACGAGCCTCATATCCGCGTCAATATTAATCCCCAACGCTTGTAAAACATCGGCACTACCAGATTTTGATGATACGGCGCGGTTACCGTGCTTTGCCACTGGCACACCGCAAGCGGCAAGCACAATCGCCGCCGCCGTTGAAATATTATAAGTCCCTGCGGTATCACCGCCCGTACCGCACGTATCAACAGCGCCAATCGGGGCTTCAATGGTCAAAGCCTTAGCGCGCATTGCATCAACCGCCCCAGTAATTTCATCAATAGTTTCACCGCGCAGACGAAGTGCCATTAAAAAAGCCCCCACCTGTGGCCCTGTCGCGTCACCATCCATCATATAATTAAAAGCTTGTTTGGACACTTGGCGACTTAAAGTCTCACCATCTGCCAGTTGGCTTATTAATTGTTTAAAATTTAGCGACATTATGATGTTCCGTTATTGGTTTGTGGCCTATTAAAGTGATCCGCAATATCCATGAAATTTTGCAAAAGATCATGGCCATGTTCTGATGCTATACTTTCAGGATGAAATTGTACCCCATGTACGGGGTTTGTTTTATGGGATAGTCCCATGATAATATCATCTTCTGTTTTAGCCGTAATTTCAAGACAATCTGGCAAGCTTTCTTTGTCAACAATCAAAGAATGATAACGGGTCGCCGTGAAGGAGTTTTTTAAGCCTTTGAACAATGTTTTTTGATCATGAAAAATTTCACTGACTTTTCCGTGCATCATATAAGGCGCGCCAACAACCTGGCCGCCATAAACCTGACCGATGGTTTGATGACCTAGACATACCCCTAAAATAGGAATAGTAGCACCTAATTCTTCGACAATCTGCAAACAAATTCCTGCTTCGTTGGGGCTACAAGGGCCGGGCGACAAGATAATTCCTTGTGCTTTGAATGATTTTATCTGATCAACAGATATTTCATCATTGCGAAATACTTCAACCTGAGCACCAATTTCCCCAAGATAATGGTAGAGATTGTAGGTAAAACTATCGTAATTATCGATCAAAACATACATAAATTGCTGTGCCTTTTAAAATTTTTATGCTCCCTTTTACAAAAGAAGCAGTAAAAGGGTCAACATTAATTTAAGTCATTCTCTCATAATGATTATTTTTAACTCTTTAACACCCTTTAATGTTGACCAAGATAAAACTCTTTTTACTTTTTGAGATTGTGCGATATAGTCCCCTTCTAATTAAAAAATAAAAAATAAAAAATAAAAGAGGGAATAAAAATAAATGTTAAAAAAATGGTTTGAGATAAAACTTTGGAAACGGATTGTCCTTGCGCTTATTCTTGGCGTTATTGTTGGTTCTGTTTTAGGGGAGAGTGCCGCCGAAATTAAATGGATTGGTGATGTCTTTATTAAATTAATCAGAATGATCGTTGTACCTCTAATTTTTGTAACCTTAATTTCCGGTGTTGTCTCTATGGGAAGCCCTCAAAAACTTGCCTCCATAGGCTTAAAAGCAATGGGACTCTTTACGACCACTACCGCCATTGCCATTACGATCGGCCTTACTCTTGCGGCAGTGATTAGACCGGGCGTTGGCGTCTCTATTACAGGGGGTCAGCCACAGGTACTTGCTGAGGCTATGCCGCTTGGCGAACGTATGATGAATATCATTCCCACCAACCCTGTCGCCGCCCTTGCTAGTGGTGATATATTGTCTGTTATTTTCTTTGCTCTTATATTCGGTATTGGCATTATTATGGCGGGGGAAAAAGCCAAACCCGTTTCCGACTTGATGGATAGTGCCGCTGAAGTGGTTCTTAAAATCACCCATATGATTATGGAGGTAGCGCCCTTTGGTGTTTTTGCCCTTATCGCCTCGCTCACAGGAACAAGAGGTGCTGCCGCACTTTTGGACGTGGGCCCGTTAGTCCTAACCATCGTCGGCGGCTGTCTTCTTCATGTGATCATTACATACGGTGGTTTGATCCAAATCATTTTAAGACTACCCGCCGTAAGATTTTTTAAGGACATTATCGACGCTCAACTGGTCGCTTTTTCCACATCATCAAGCAGTGCAACAATGCCTGTTACCATCGCCGTGGCTGAGGATAACCTCGGTATTAAAACACCTGTTGCGGCGTCTGTTATCCCCCTTGGTGCCACTATTAATATGGACGGAACAGCAATTTATGTGGGGGTTGTCGCGGTCTTTACGGCACAGTCATTTGGTATTGAGCTTGATTTTGGGGATTACGCCCTTATTGCGCTGACCACAACTATTGCTTCAATCGGCACTGCGGCTGTGCCTTCTGCTAGTCTATTCCTATTGGCTGGCGTCCTTGGCGTTTTGGGAATATCAGCGGAGCAAACTGCGGTTGTTGTTGGTTTCTTACTGCCCTTTGATCGTCCACTCGATATGGTTCGAACAGCCGTCAATGTCACGGGTGATCTCGCCGTTTGTACGACCGTAGCCTTATGGGAAGATGAAATTGATCTTGAGGAATTTAAAAGAGATCCAAATATTTAAATTATAGTACCATAATAAGAACTAAAAAAGGCCCCATCATTGTGACGGGGCCTTTTTAATTTATAAACTTAAAGCCTTATTATAAAGCTTTAGTAGCATTTTCAATACTGGTTAGCGCATCGGATAGTTTCTTGCGTGTTGTACCAAGGTTCATACGCATATAACCAACACCATTTTTACCATAATGTTCGCCCGCATTGACATTAACGCCGGCCTCTTTCAAGAACCATTTGTTTAAAACATCACCAACGGTAACGTCTTTGCCGCTAGAGGCTGTTTGCTTTTCAGCTTCGGCTTTTGCCCCTATTTTTTTGGCAAGTGCAGAACAATCTAACCACGTAAGATAGGTTCCCTCATGGACTTTATATTTAATGAGCGGAATTCTGTCCTTACATGTTTTTTCAAGAAAATGAGCATTTGCGTCCATATAATCTTGCATATCATCCATATATTTTGCGCCATGCTTATAGGCTTCATTACTGGCAATAAGACCCATAATATTAAGCAGGCCTCTTTGATGACCAGAGGCAACAACTCTATCCATATATTCTTTATTATCTGAAAACATATAGGCAGTTCTGTGAGCCGCTAAGTTGAATGATTTACTGGCAGATTTAAGAGTGAAGCTATTCATGGCATATTCTTTACCAATGGAGGCGTAAGGCACATATTTAGCGTGCTTATTGACAAAATCACAATGAATTTCATCGGCAATGACAAGAATGCCGCGTTTATTACAAATATCGCCCATTTTTCTCATCTCATTGGCCGTCCAACAATTGCCAATGGGGTTTTGAGGATTACAGAAAAGCAGAATTTTAATATTATCTGCATCAAGCTGTTTTTCCATCAGATCATAATCCATTTGATAACGACCGTTTACTTTTTTAAGAGGATTTTCGACTTCCATTACTTGAGCTTCATGAATAACAGAGAAGAAACCACTATAACCGGGGGTATGGATAAGAACTTTACTTTTACCCGGATTGAAAGCTTTCAAGATACTCAGAACACCATCAAGAACACCAATGCAGTTAACAATATTATCTTTTGGTATATCTTGATTGTAACGTTCTTTATTCCAAGCAACAATATTATCTTTATAATCTACGGGAGGTAGCTCATAACCCCAGTTTTCATGCATGAGTCGTTTTCTAAGGGCCCTTGTTACTTGAGGCAGGGTTTTAAAATCCATATCGGCAACACCCATAGGGTATTTAACTTCAACATCAGGGTTTTGGGCAATAATCATATCCCATTTGGCATTATTAAAGCCGATCCGATTATATTCATCATCAAGATTATAATCCATAGACATGGACATCATATGCCCACTGTCCTGTGCTAATGCCTTGCTAGTACTCAGTACGCTGCCAAGAAGGGCAGCAGCACTGGCCCCTTTCATAAAAAATCGACGGTCTAATTTAATTTCATTTGTCATATAATATCGCTCCCATATAGATTAAATAATCACTAATTTATTTAAGGCCAGTAGGCCTTTAATTTATATTCTTATGTATTTTTTTAGGGGCTGACCCAGATAACTACTCTAGTTTCTCTTTAACCCACTGTTTTAGTTC